>RFZO01000160.1 GCA_009920715.1 Actinomycetota bacterium
GCTTCGACAGCCCCGCGCTCGAGCTGGGCAGCCAGTCGTCCGCCGCCGGCCCCTCGAGCGCCGGGCGCTCCGGCGTGCGCTTGGCCACCTCCTGGCGCATGACCGCCACCGACGGCCGGGCGATGTGTGTCCGGGCGATCTGCGTGACCGCCTTGTCCGCCACCTCGAAATCGTAGGGCTCGAGCTCGGTGGCGTAGAACTCCACCGTGTCGTCGCCCCACTTCGGCGTCGGGAACGCCGCCACAAGCTTCTGCACCAGGACCATGGCGAGATCCGGGCTCATGCTGCCCCCCCGGCCGCTGCCTGGCGCGCCGCGATCTTGAGCTTCACCCGCTCGACGGCCGCCCGGTTGGGGTCGTGACCTCGAGCAACCGCCTCGGGCACGGTGCCCGCCCAGTGACCGTAGGTGCCCGCAAAGCGATCAACCGAAAGGTACGTGGTCTCGGTCTCGCGCAGGTAGGCGCACCAGGCAGTGAACACCGCCTCGGCCCCGTGTCGCTCCACCAGGCGCTTGAGCGGCTTCGCCGACCGCGAGTACGCGAACTGCCCGTCCGTCGCCCGCTCCCATGCTTCGCCAAACGGGGTCAGCCAGGTCGATTCTCGCTCGCGACGCGAATGCGGCGCGGAAGACGTTCGCTGTTGCTCTACCGTAACCGGGACTACGGACGTTTCTCTGGTGGTACCACGTCTGCTTCCGGTGTTGTTGGTTGTTGATTGTTGATTATTGGCATCCGGTTTGCATGCGTTTTGCATCGCGTTTGCATCCGTTTTGCTATGCACTTGCAATGCACTTGCATGCCATCGGCTTTGAGCGGCCTTCTGGCGCCGCTCGGCCAGTTCGGCGCCCTTCTGCAGGTCGGCGGCGTACTCGGGCCACAAACGCAGGACGACGTCCCACACCGCGTCGCTGACGTTCTCGGGCCGCACCTCAACGCTGCCGAGGAACCAAGCGTCCGACAGCGCCTCGACGACCTTCCAGCGGCCGCCGTCGTCTAGCCGCCTAAACCCCGGGTCGGCATGCAGCTGCACGAACCGCAGCGGGATCCACCACCTCGACTTCCCTGCCCCCATCGAACCCCCTCGACCGCCCGAAAATCCGCGGAAATGTTGGGGATTCCACCCGGCGTCCTAGTGCATCCAGACCGGATGGAATCCTGCTAGCCCCTATGCCGTATGCTTCCTCTTCGCAGCCTCCCGGGGGTCGCTGAGAGCCCCCAGGTAGCGGTAGTAGTGCCGCTCGATCCTCGTGATCGAGGTGCCGCAGTAGGCCGCGACGTGCCCGATCTCGGCGCCGTCGGAGATCGCAGCCGAGATGGCGTGCCGACGGCCGGCGTAGAGCCCCCGGTGCCGGACGCCGACGTCCTGGCAGGCCCGGCGCATCCAGTAGCAGCCAAGCGCCTGCGTCCTGACCAGCCGGCCCCGATGCAGGCACACCCACTCGTCCGCCTGCCCACGCCGACGGCGCAGGATGGCGCCCAGCCGCTTGCTCACGCTGATCTTGCGGATGCTGCGCTTGGTCTTGGTCGTGGTCACCTGCCCGTCCACGACTGCCCGCTCGATCAGGACCGTGTTCTTGTTGATGTCGCCCCACTTGAGGCCGCATGCCTCGCTGGGGCGCAGGCCGGCCAGCATGACCAGAGCCACGGCCACCTCGAACTGGGGCGCATGCCGGCGGAACCACTCGAGCAGCAGGTCCACCTCGGCGTCGGTGTACGGGTCAGGCTTGGCGGGGTCGATCCGGGGCCAGCGCAGCGAGCGCATCGGGTGGGCCGGGATCAGCCCGTCCAGCACCGCCTGCTTCAGCACGGGCCCGATGGCCGAGCGGAAGGTGTGGCTGACCGATGCCGGCTTCATCCGCTGCATCATGTCGCGCTGCACCCGCTCGAGCTCGGCGACGGTCACGTCCTCGATCCGCAGGTGCCCGAGCGCCGGCAGCACCTGCGCCCGCAGCACGCCCAGGCGCACCTTGGACGTGTAGGCCGTCACCCAGGGCGGCGAGCAGTACCTCGCGTGCCACTTGAGCGCGTAGCGGCCAAAGGTCGCCGGCTTCGGCGCGTCAAACAGGGTCAACTGCTGCATCGGGTCGGGCGTGAAGCCGGTGCCGTCAGGTACCGACTCCTGACCGACACGTGCAACGCGGCGACCGCCCATGCACCTGCGTTAACGCCATCCCTTGAACAATACAAGCCCAAGTCCTAAAAGGAGGTCATGAGCATGCCGAGACGATGGGGATCGGGGCCCGACGAACTGCAGCAGCCGCGGTTTGTGCAGTTCCCCAAGAAGGTGGACGACTGGTTGCATGACCGGGCCGAGTCTGAACGCCGGTCGCTGGCGTGGGTGATCCGCGAGCTGGTGGTCGAGGCGTACGACCAAGCCACGGCCCCGCCCGCCAGGAGGAAGGCCGCCGGGTAGTCCGTTGCTGGTTCTCCCCCCGGCCTAAGGCGCCGGCCCTTTAGGGGGTCGGCGTCTTTTTTTCGGAGAGAGACTCTTGAACTGCTCAAGGGATTACTCTACACCGGCGTACAGCAACGGACAGCCCATGGCGGGCTGCAAGGAGGACGACATGGACGACAACACGAAGCGGATCGTGCGGTGGGCCCTGGCGCTGACGGACATGACGGCGCGCTTGGGCGAGCGGAAGTACATCTCGACCGACGCGAAGAAGCTGCTGACGACGACCGACCAGATGCTGGCCGAGATGCTGGGCACGCTCGGCATGGACGACCTGCCGTCGGGAATGGTCGACGAGGAGCAGGAGAGTTTGGACGAGTACTCCGAGCGGGTGGCGTCGTGACGGTGCGTCGGCCCCGCCGGCAGTCGGTGGTGCAGTTCATCCAGGTCGACGGGTGGTGGGTGCCTGTCCACCGGCCTGCCCCGACCCCGAAGTACGACGTGTTCGACGTGATGGGCGCAGCGTTCGTTGGGTTCGCGCTGGCGCTCGTGGTGCTGACCGCACTTCTAAAGTGACCCGCGACAGAAAGCACGAGGAATTGATGGCAATCATGGTGGCAGACAATTCGAAGACGTTTGTCCCGGCTCCCGAGGGGCTGCACCAGGCGGTGTGCTGCGACGCGATCGACCTGGGCGTCGTGGAGACCAAGTTCGGAGCCAAGCCGCGCGTCGAGCTGCGGTGGCTTATCAACGAGCTGAACGAAGACGGCCGCCTGTTCATGGTGAGCAAGAAGTACACGGCCAGCCTGAACGAGAAGGCCAGCCTGCGCCAAGACCTCGAGGCGTGGCGAGGGAAGAAGTTCACCAAGCCGGAACTGAAGGGCTTCGACATCGAGCAACTCGTCGGCGTCAACTGCCAGGTGCAGATCGTGCACGCCGTGCTGGACGACGGCCGCACGTTTGCGAACGTCAAGGCCGTCGTGCCGCTGGCCAAGGGCATGCAGAAGATGACCGTGCCCGACGACTTCGTCCGCAAGGTCGACCGCGTCATCGACGACGTCAGTCTGTCGCCTGTTCCGCAGGCCGAAGACCGCGTCCCTTTCTGAACTACGAACTCCAGCGGCGCCCGCCAATCCGCCGCTGGATAAGGGACGCCGGCCCCGACACCTCCTCCGTTGGGCCGGCGTCCCCTCCCTCGAGGAGACCCAATGCTGGTTGACGCAATCATGGACGCGCTGGACAAGGCTGCGGCCGAGCGCGAGCAGTCGAACAGGATCGGCGCGCACAACGTCGGCACGTGCGTCCGCAAGCTCTGGTACACGGTTCACGGGTACAAGGGCGAGCCGTTGCAGGGCCGGGCACTGGCCGTGTTCGACCTGGGCAACCGGGTCGAGGACGCGATCATGGCGTTCCTCGAGCAGGCCAAGGTCGCGCACATCCGCGCTGCTCGCCAGCAGGACGCCGTCTACGTCGAGGAGCTCGGCGGTCGCGTCGTGCCGGACTTCCTGTTCGAGGTCGATGGCGAGACCATCGTCGGCGAGATCAAGTCGATGTCGGACTTCGCCTTTGCCCGGGCCGAGCGTGGGGACATTGACGACCAGTACCTCTGCCAGGTCGAGGTCTACATGCGCGCGTTCGGCACGAAGCGCGGGTTGCTGGTGGCCTACCGCAAGGAGACCAGCCACTTGGCCGAGGTGCTGGTCGAGCGCGACGACGCCCGGTGGGAACGCATCAAGGCCAACGTCGCCCAGGCGTGCGCCGACACGCCGCCGGAGCGGCCGTACAAGCTTGCGATCGACTGCGAGGACTGCGGCGGCAGCGGGAAAACGCCGGCCAAGGGATTGGCGCACAAGGCATGCAACGGCACCGGGCGCATCCCGTATGGCCCGATCATCCCGCGGTTCCCCTGCGGCTACTGTCAGTACCGCGAGGAGTGCTGGGGCGCGCTCGAGATGGTGATGGACCCCAAGGGCCGGCCGGTGTGGCGGCTCACCGGCGAGGGGGCTGCGGCATGAGGGCCTACGAAGGCAAGCGGATCCGCAACCGGATCTACCAGATCCTGCTCGAGCTCGGGGTCAGCGAGTGCGACTTCGCCAAGGCGCACGGCTTCGACCAGGGTCACCTCAATCGAATCAAGAACCGCCGTCTTGAGCCCACGGGCTGGGTCATGCTGCGTATCGCCAAGGCGCTGGGCCGGCCGGTGGACGAGGTGTTCCAGTTGGAGGATGCGTGACTCTGACCGCAATGCGCATCGGCGACAGGACGTCAATCATTCGTGACATCACGGGGCAGCGGTTCGGCACCTTGACGGCTAGAGCCCCGATGCGGCGCGCCAATGGAAAGGTCATT
>RFZO01000017.1 GCA_009920715.1 Actinomycetota bacterium
CGCAAGTACGCCGACAAGCTGGGGCTCCAGGTGCTCGACCAGAACGGCAAGCAGGTCACCGTGACCATGGGCTCGTACGGCATCGGGGTGTCGCGCGCCGTCGCCGCGGTCGCCGAGGTGTTCAACGACGAACTCGGCCTGAAGTGGCCGCGTGCCGTCGCACCTGCCGACGTGCACCTGGTGGTCACCGGCAAGAACGACGATGCGATCACGCAGGCCGCCGAGTCGCTCGCGCGCGACCTGGAGGGCCGCGGCCTGGAGGTGCTCATCGACGACCGGAACGGCGTCTCGCCAGGCGTGAAGTTCAAGGATGCCGAACTCATCGGCATCCCCACCGTCGTCGTCGTCGGCAAGTCGCTCTCCGAGGGGAACGTCGAGGTCCGCGACCGTCATGCCGGCACCAACACCGCCGTTCCCGTCGGCTCGGCGGTCGACGCGGTCGTCGCACTCTGCGGGAGCTGACACGTGGCGGTGCGCGTCAGCGGCTCCGTGCAGCACTACGACTGGGGCGACACCGCGTTCCTGCCGTCGCTCCTCGGCCGCCCGGCCGACGGCCGGCCGTGGGCCGAGTGGTGGCTGGGCACGCACCATGTCGCACCTTCCGTGACCGAGACGGGTGACCCGCTCGAGTCGGTCACCGGCCCCATGCCGATGCTCGTGAAGATCCTCTCCTGTGCCGCGCCGCTCTCGCTGCAGACCCACCCCACGGCCGAGCAGGCGCGCCGCGGGTACGCACGGGAGAACACGGCCGGGTTGGGACTGGACGACCCCCGCCGGAACTACCGCGATGATTCCGCGAAGCCGGAGATGCTGGTGGCTCTCACCGGGTTCGAGGCCCTGTGCGGGTTCGACGACGTCGACTCCACGGTCGAGCAACTGAAGGCGTACCGCTGGCACGAGGAGGCCGAGATGCTCGACCTCTACGGCATCGACGGCTACATGCTGTGGGCGTTCGACCAACGGTCAGCGCCCGACCTGGGCGCCTGCCCCGCGTGGCTGCAGAGGATCGGCGAGCTCCACCCGGGCGACCGGGGCCTGCGCGTTGCGCCGCTGCTGAACCACGTGCAACTCGCCCCCGGCGAGGCCATCTCGCTGCCTGCGGGCAACCTCCACGCGTACCTGCGGGGGTCGGGGCTCGAGGTGATGGGAGCAAGCGACAACGTCATAAGGGCGGGCTTCACCCCGAAGCACGTGGACGTCACCGAGGTGCAGCACGTCGTGGACACGACGGTGCTCGAGTCCCCCAAGCTGAGCCCCGAGGGCGGCGTGCTCAGCGGTCCGGACGGGGCGTTCTCCGTCGAGCGGATCGACATCCGCGGCACCGCGGCGGTCCGGGCGGACACACTCACGGTCCTCGTGCGCACGGATGGGTCCGTGGAAGGGCTGGCACCCGACCAGGCGGTGGTGCTGCTGCCGGGGGATTCGACGGAACTGTCGGGCACGGCCACCGTGTGGGCCTGCCGCGCGGGCTGACCGTTCAGTCGCCGACGGTGCGGCGGATCTCCACGATGCGTTCGTCGGAGTTGTTGGCGTCGGCGCCCTTCTCGTCGAGAAGCTGCGACCTGTCCTTCGCGGCCTCGCGTTCGGCGCGGGCGGTGTCGGCGCGCGCGATCGCGGCGTCGGTGCCGTGCTCGTTGATGAACTCGGCCCACTCCACGAGCGCCTCGACCATCTCGGACTCCGGCACCACCGCCACGTTGCGGCCCTTCACGAACAGGTGACCGCGCTTGTTTCCGGCGGCGATGCCGAGGTCGGCCTCGCGCGCCTCGCCCGGTCCGTTCACCACGCAGCCCATCACGGCTATCTGCAGCGGCAGCTTCTTGTCCTCGAACGCCTTCATCGCCCGGTTCGCCACGTCGATGACGTCGATCTCGGCGCGGCCGCAGCTGGGGCAGGCGATCAGGTCCACGTTCTTGCGCTCGCGGAGACCGAGGGCCTCGAGCAACTGACGACCGGCCTTCGCCTCCTCCACAGGGTCGGCGGTGAGGCTGTAGCGGATGGTGTCACCGATTCCCTCGAGAAGCAGCGCCCCGATTCCGGCCGTTGCCTTCACGAGACCCATCGGTGGCGGTCCGGCCTCGGTCACACCAAGGTGGAGCGGCACGTCGGTGGCGTCGGCGAGCATGCGGTACGCCTCCACCATCAGGGGCACGTTGCTCGCCTTCACCGAGATCTTGATGAGGTCGAAGTCGACCTCGCGGAAGTAGGCCATCTCCTGCATCGCGGACTCGACCATGGCCGCAGCCGTGAGGCCGCCGTGCTTCTCGTAGAGAGCGGGGTCGAGCGAACCGCCGTTCACCCCGATGCGGATGGGGAGGTTGCGGTCACGGGCCTCGGACGCAACCGCCTTGATGTGCTCGGGCCGCCGGATGTTGCCGGGGTTCAGTCGAAGGCCGTGGACACCGGCTTCAATGGCGGCGAGCGCCATCTTGTACTGGTGGTGGATGTCGGCGATGATCGGGATGGGAGACCTGGGGACGATGCGGGCGAGACCCTCGGCCGCCTCCTGCTCGTTGCACGTGCACCGCACGATGTCGCACCCGGCCGCTGCGAGCGCGTAGATCTGCTGCAGCGTGCCCTCGACGTCGGCGGTCTTGGTGGTGGTCATGGACTGCACCGAGATGGGAGTGCCGCCACCGACGGGGACCTTGCCCACGGTGATCTGCCTGGTCAGACGCCGCTCGTACATCGCCCCCAAGTGTGGCAGGCGGGACGCGGGCTTCACCCGATGGGGCGCACGATGTCCAGGTACAAACCCGTCACAAACAGGATGAGAAGCAGGCCCACGACGGCGGTGGCGACCGGGATCATCTTCCCGGCGTCGGCGCGGTACGGCCGCCCCGGCCGGGAGCGGAGCCGTTCGTAGGTGGCCATTGCTGCGTGACCACCGTCGAAGGGGAGCAACGGGAACATGTTGAACATGCCCACGAAGACGTTGACGTAGGCGAGCAACTGGAGAACGCCGGCGAGCCCGCGGGACTCACCCACATCGCCCCCGATCTGGCTCATCCCCACCACCGTCGTCGGACGGTTCTCGACGGGGGCGTCCTCGTCGGTGAGTTGGCGCCAGCTGTTCAGGGGATTCAGCACGGTGAACACACCTGACACCGAATCGGCCATGGTGCCGCCGATGTCACCGATGCTCCGGCCGGTGGCCTCGACGGGCCCGAACCGCTTCTCCTCTGTGTCGTCGGCAACCACGCCGAGGAACGCACGGCCGGGCCGCGAGGTGCTCTCGGCGAGGGTGACCTCGGCGCGGCGCTGCGCCGTGCCGTCGTCGAACACGACCGTGACGGTGTCACCCGGGCTGTGGGCACCGATTGCTGCGACCACCGAGTCGTACGAGCCGACCTCGACGCCCCCCACCGAGACGATCTCGTTGCCGGTGCGGATGCCGGCGTTCCACGCCGGGCTTCCCTCGAGCATCCCGCGCACCACGGCCCGCCCGGTGGCGTGGTCGCCGCCGGCGGTGACGTACACGCCGAAGAACAGGACGAACGCGATGACCATGTGCATCAGCGACCCGGCGGTTATGACGAGCAGGCGGCGCGGGTAGGACTTGCCCCGGTACGCCCTGGGGGAAACTGAACACGCGCGGACCGAATCCCATGAAGAACTGGGTGGCCTTCATGCCGGTGCGGCGGGCCGTCCAGAAATGGCCCACCTCGTGCAGGAACACCGAGACGAGGAGACCCAGCACGAAGACAAAAGTCCACGGTGACCTGACGGCGAGCAGGACGAGCAGCGCGAGCATCACGAGACCGACAGCCCGGCCCTGCGGGGTGGACCCGGTGGTGCCGTCGTCGACTGCCCCGCCGGCGGCGATCTCGTCGCGGAAACTGCGGTAGAAGTCACTCATCGGGAGAGAACCTCCGCGGCGAGCCGGCGCCCCTCGGCGTCGGCGGCGAGAACGTCATCGGGGTCGCGCGGCACGGTGGGTGTGTGCGATGCCAGTGCGGCCTCGACCGTGCCGGCGATCCGCGACCAGTCGATGCGGCCCGCGAGGAACGCTTCGACGGCAACCTCGTTCGCCGCCGAGAGCACGGCGGGGGCGGTTCCGCCGGCCTTGCCGGCACCGTACGCCAGGTCGAGACAGGGGAAGGCGGCACGGTCGGGCGGCTCGAAGTCGAGCCGGGACAGTTGTGACCAGTCGATGCGGCCGTACGGGACCGGGATGCGCCGCGGCCACCCGAGCGCGTACCCGATGGGGAGCCGCATGTCGGGCATGGAGAGCTGCGCGACAGTGGACCCGTCGGTGAACTCGACCATGGAGTGCACGACGGACTGCGGGTGCACGACAACATCGATGCTGCCGTACGGGACGCCGAAGAGTTCGTGGGCTTCGATGACTTCCAGTCCTTTGTTCATGAGCGTCGACGAATCGACAGTGATCTTCGGACCCATCTTCCACGTGGGGTGCGCCAGTGCCTCGTCACGGGTCACCGACCGGAGCGACTCGGCGGAACGCCCGCGGAACGGGCCCCCGCTCGCGGTCAGCACGATGCGCCCGACCTCGCGCCCCGCGTCGAACGACGAACGCAGGCACTGGTGGACGGCGCAGTGCTCGCTGTCCACGGGGATGATCTCCGCACCGGGAACCGCACGAAGGGGCTGCACCACCGGTCCCGCGGCGATGAGGCTCTCCTTGTTGGCGAGCGCGAGAGTCTTGCCCCGGCGGAGGGTCTCCATGGTCACCGGGAGACCGGCGAATCCGACCACACCGTTGACGACGACGTCGGCGACATCCACGACGTCGGTGAGGTCGCACGTGACCGTGACGCCCGGCAGGGCGGACGCGACCCGGTCGCGGTCGGCCGGGTTCCCCACCACCACCAGTTCGGGACGGAGTTCCCTGGCCTGCTCGATGACGGTCTCGACCGACGATCCCACCGACAGCGCGGTGACGGCGAACGCATCGGGGTTGGCCCGCACGACGTCGATGGTCTGGGTGCCGATGGATCCGCTGGATCCGGCGATGGCGACGCGGGACCTGGTCATCGGGGAAAGTGTGTCAGCCGCGCGGTCGCGTGCGGCGTCACCTGACGGACGTCACGGCCGTCCGGGGTCAGGAGGTCCAGGGCTGGAGCACCTGGAGCAGGTAGTACGCGGCAGGGAGCACGAAGAGGAACCCGTCGAACCTGTCCAGGACACCGCCGTGACCGGCGATGACGGTTCCGAAGTCCTTCACGTCGAGGTTCCGCTTGAACATGGACTCGACGAGGTCTCCGAGCGGCGCCATGACCGCGACCACGATCGCGAGCACCAGCCACTCCCCCATGTCGTTCCATGTGCCGTTCTGCGAACCGACGAGCGCACAGGCGATGATGGTCGCCACCGCCCCACCGAGGAGACCCTCGACCGACTTGTTCGGGCTGACCCACTCGCGCAAGGGAGTGCGGCCCGCCGCCGAACCGACGAACAGGGCCCCGACGTCGTTCGCCACCACGGCCGCGACGATGATGAAGATGGTGTCAGTGCCGATGTCGTTGCCGGCACCGCCCGCCACGCTCTGTCGCAGGATCAGCGCGGCGAACGACCCGAGCAGACCGATCCACGTGACGGCCATGTTCGTGATGGCCACGTTGGGCATGGGACCGCTCTGCACACCGCTCGCCCCGAGGAAACCGATCGAGGTGGCGAGGAAACCGAAGGCCACGACCAGCGGCAACGCCGCATCACCTATCCAGTAGGCCGCGAGCGGCGCAGCGACACAGGCGATGAGCCCTGCGAAGGTGGCCGGGCGGTAGCCCTTCTCGGTGACCTTGCTGAAGAACTCGACCGCGGCGAGCCCGAGCACCGCGATGACGATGAGCATCACCGCGGCGGGACGCCACATGACTGCGCCGATGAAGACGGCGAGGAGGATCAGACCGGTCGTCACAGCGGTGGGCATGTCGCGGCCGGTCGCGGCGCGCGGTCCGCGGGTCGTGCCGCGGCGCACCTGCGGTCCTCGCGCGACGGGGCGGCTCGTTCCACCCGTGATGTCGCGCCCCGCGTCACGCCCGGGCTCCCGCACTGAGTCGCCCGTGACGTCGCGCGGCCTGCCGCGCTCACCCGTGGAGTCGCCGCCGATGACGAGTCGCTCCGGCCGGCGCGTGGGCTCGCTCGGCTGCTGGAACGACGCCCACACGTCCGTGTCGTCCTCGTCATCAACGGGGGCAGTGCGCGGGATCTCGCCGGTGGGCGGCTCGGTCCAGTGCGGCAGGCCCGTGGAGTCGGTGTCGGCGAAGACGATGGCAGGCTCGCTGGTGGGGTCGTCGGCGAACTGGATGGTGCCGAAATCGGAACCGAAGTCGGTCCCGTAGTCGGAACCCCCGCCCTCGGTGGTGTCGTCGCGCCTGCGCCAGATGTCATCGCTCATCGGGTACTCCCTTTCCTGCGGGAACCATAGTTCCGCGGCGAATGCCTGCCGGGGCAGTCCGTTCGCGCACCTATACCTCGAGCAGTTCCTGCTCTTTGCGGGCCACGGCCTTGTCGATCTGGTCGACATGGTCGTGGGTCAGCTTCTCGAGTTCCTTCTCGGCGCGCTCCAGGTCGTCCTTGGAGATCTCGGAGTTCTTCTCCGCGGTCTCGAGCGTCTTGCGGGCGTCGCGGCGGATGTTGCGCACGGCCACGCGGGCATCCTCGGCCATGTTCTTCACGACCTTCACGTACTCCTTGCGCCGCTCCTCGGTGAGGGCGGGGAAGGCGAGCCGGATGACGACACCGTCGTTGGAGGGCTGCAGGCCGAGCTCGCTCTCGCGGATGGCCTTCTCGATGTTCGCGAGCGCGTTGCGGTCGTGGGGCTTGACCACCAGCGTGCGGGCCTCGGGCACCTGGAACCCGGCGATCTGCTGGAGCGGGGTGGGAGAGCCGTAGTAGTCGACGAGCAGCTTCTCGACGAGGGCCGGGTTGGCACGGCCGGTGCGGACGGTGGAGAACTGGCCCTGGGCGTGCTCGACAGCACGCTCCATCTTGTCGACTGCGTCGAGAAGGGTCTCTTCGGTCACCCGACCAGCGTACCGACTGGCTCGCCCTGCAGGATGGACTTGACGTTGCCCTTGGCGAGCAGGTCAAACACCACGATGGGGAGGTTCTTCTCCATGCAGAAGGTGATGGCGGTGGAGTCCATGACCTTCAGGCCCTTGGTGATGACATCCATGTGGGAGATCCGGTCGTAGCGGGTTGCGCTCCTGTCCAGCTTCGGGTCGGCCGTGTAGACGCCGTCGACCCCGGAGTGCGTGCCCTTCAGGATCGCCTGCGCGTCGATCTCGGCGGCGCGCAGCGCGGCGGCGGTGTCGGTGGTGAAGAACGGGTTGCCCGTGCCGCCGGCGAGGATGACCACCCTGCCCTTCTCGAGATGGCGCTCGGCGCGGCGACGGATGTACGGCTCGGCGACCTTCGGCATCTCGATCGCCGACATCACCCGCGCGTGCTGGCCGGCACGCTCGAGTGCGTCCTGGAGAGCGAGGCCGTTCATCACGGTGGCGAGCATTCCCATGAAGTCGGCCTGGGCCTGGTCCATTCCCTGTCCCGCACCCTTGATGCCGCGCCAGAAGTTGCCGCCGCCCACCACGATGGCGATGTCCGTGCCCAGCTGCTCGCGGGCCTCGCGCACCTCGTGCGCGACCTGCGTGAGCACCGCGTTGTCAAGGCCGAACCCGGTCGGTTCCGCGAGTGCCTCGCCCGAGAGCTTCAGCACCACGCGTGACCAGGCGGGCCGGGATGCCATGCTCAGCCGATCTCCAGCTGCGCGAAACGCACGATGGATGCAGAACCGATGAGCTTCTCGATGTTCACCTTGTCGTCCTTCGCGTAGGGCTGTTCGAGGAGGCAGATGTCCTTGTAGAAGCCGCCGATGCGGCCCTCCACGATCTTGGCGATGGCCTGCTCGGGCTTGCCCTCGTTGCGCGTGATCGTCTCGAGCGTCTGGCGCTCCTTCTCGAGGACATCGGCTGGCACGTCGGCCCGGGTGAGGTACTTGGGACGTGCGAACGCGATGTGCACCGCGACGTCGTGGGCGAGCTCCTGCGTGGCGCCGGACATCTCGACGATCACGCCGTTCACGCCGCGGCCGCCCTGGACGTGCTCGTACACGTCGATGACGTTGCCGGGGGCGGCCTGGAACCGCACGGCGGAGCCGACCTCGATCTTCTCCTTCAGCGTGATCTTCAGGTCGTCGATGACGGCGGCCTGGTCCGCCACTGCGGACTCGCCCTTGGCGAACACGGCCTTCACCAGCTCGTCGGCCGCGGCCTTGAACCCGTCGCTCGACGCGACGAAGTCGGTCTCGCACTTCAGGTGGACCATCGCGGCGGTGCCGCCCTCGACGAGGATGGCGACGAGGCCCTGGGCGTTGTCACGGTCGTCGCGCTTCGCGGAGGCGGCGAGACCCTTCTCGCGCAGCCACTGCTTGGCTGCCTCGATGTCGCCGCCGTTCTCCTCGAGCGCCTTCTTGCAGTCCATCATCCCGGCGCCGGTGGTGGCGCGCAGGCTGGCGACGTCTTTCGCTGTGTACGACATGGTTCGGGTCACTCCGCGGGGGTCTCGGGGGTCTTGGTGGATGCGAGCCGTGCCTCACGGTCGGCCTGCGCGGCGGCGGCCTGGCGGCGCGCCTCTGCCTGCTGGGCCTCGAATGCTGCCTCCTGCTCCGGAGTGCGGGCAGTGGCGGCCGCGGCGGCGGGTGCGGCGGGCGTGCGCTTCTGGGCGATGAAACGACCCTCGATGACCGCCTCGGCGATCACGCGCGTGAGCAGGTCGTTCGAGCGGATGGCGTCGTCGTTGCCCGGGATGGGGTACTGGACGACGTCGGGGTCGACGTTCGAGTCGACGACCGCGACAACCGGGATCTTCAGCTTGTTGGCCTCGGTCACCGCGATGTGCTCCTTCATCGTGTCGAGCACGAAGACGGCATCGGGGCGGCGGGACATGTTGGCCATGCCCGAGAGGTTCTTCTGCAGCTTCTCGAGCTCGCGGGTGAGGAGGAGGGCCTCCTTCTTCGGCATGGCGTCGAACTCGCCGGAGGCGCGCATGCGCTCGTACTCCTGCATCTTGCTGACGCGCTTCGAGATGGTCTCGAAGTTGGTGAGCATGCCGCCCAGCCAGCGCTCGTTGATCCACGGCATGCCGCACTTCTCGGCGTACGAACGGATCGGGTCCTGGGCCTGCTTCTTCGTGCCGACGAACAGCACGGTGCCGCCGTTGGCGACGAGGTCGCGGACGAAGACGTATGCGGTCTCGACGCGCTCGAGCGTCTGGTCCAGGTTGATGATGTGGATGCCGTTCTTCTCGCCGAAGATGAACTGCTTCATCTTGGGGTTCCAACGGCGGGTCTGGTGGCCGCCGGAGCGACCGCAGATGGCCGGTGTGCATGGATTTGTTGGTGGCCCGGCGGTTCCCGGGCCGTCGGTAATGCTATCGGCGCCCGCCGGACCCTCAAAGGGGAGCCCCGGGACCCCGCGCCGGGCAGCGCAGCCTGGCCGGGGGCACCAGCTGACCGCCGCGGCCCGAGAAGAGCCGCCGCGGGTGGACGGGACCGTCGCCCTCCCTCACGCCCACGTACACCCGCCCCGCGGAGGTTCCGAGGATCGTCCCCCGCGGCACATCGGCACCGCGGGCGAGGGCGACGCCCTCGAGATCGCCGTAGGTGAGGAGCAACCCGGCCGGGGTGCGCAGCACCACATACCGCCGACCGGCCACTGCCCCGTCGAACATCACACGACCGGGATGCGCCGCGCGCACCGGTGCACCTGCCCCCACGGTCACCGTGACCCCGCGGTGTCCCGAACAGCGGGGACATGCCGGCATCACGAACGGCTTGACAACGGGGCCGGGCAACGGCACGGGGGGCGGGAACGGGAGACAGGCAAGGAGCAGCGCGACGGTCACGGACACGCCGCAATGTGTCTCACCCCATGCCCGCGGAGGCAAGACGCGCGCGCAGCTGCAGCACGGCCTTGGTGTGGATCTGGCTGATCCTGCTCTCGGTGACACCGAGGGCGTCGCCGATCTCGGCGAGGGTGAGGCCGTCCTCGTAGTAGAGGATGAGCACCGCCTGCTCGCGCTCGGGCAGCCGTCCGATCTCGCGCCTCATGGCGCCGCGCAGTTCCTCCTGCTCGAGCGCGTGCCCCGGCTGGTGCTCGTGCGTGCTGTCGCTGGGTGTCGAATCCATCGCCACGTGGTCGAGCGGACCGACGGAACCCGCGGCGATGTCGGCGAGCCACTGCTCCAGCTCCTCCGTGGTGATCCTCAGCTCGGCCGCGATCTCCTCGTCAGTCGGCGTGCGGCCGTGGGTGTGCTCGAGGGTCGCGATTGCGTCCTGCACCGCGCGTGACCGGGAGCGGACGGACCGCGGGACCCAGTCGAGCGCGCGGAGACTGTCGAGGATGGCCCCGCGTATCCGTGGGATGGCGAATGTCTCGAACTTCGCGCCGTGCATCGGGTCGAAACGGTCGATCGCGCTCATCAGCCCGAACACACCGGCGCTCACGAGGTCACCCGTGTCGACGGAGCGCGGCAGCCCCGCCGCGAGACGGCCGGCGACGAACTTGACGAGCGAGGCGTAGTGGACGACCAGCCACTCGCGCGCCATCGGCTCGCGGTCGTCGTGCCACGACTGCCACGCGGACTCGATGCCGTAGCGGACCGGACGGGCGTTCATGCGCGGGGGTGAGACTCCGCGTACGCGGCGCGGAGCTTCTCCTTGCTCACGTGGGTGTACCTCTGCGTGGTGCTCGCGTCGCTGTGGCCGAGCAGTTCCTGGATGCTGCGCGTGTCGGCGCCGTTGTCCATGAGGTGGGTGGCGAACGAATGGCGGAGGGCGTGCGGGTGAGTCCCGCCCGCGAGGCCGATCCGCTCCCCCGCCTCGTCGAGAAGCCGGGCCACGTCACGCCGCGAGAGCTGGCCCCCGCGCGCCCCGAGGAACAGCCACGCGCCCGACCGCGGCGCGACGACCTCGTCACGCACCTTTGCCCACCGCGCGACGGCACGCTTCGCCGGCGCGCTGAGGGGCACGAGTCGCTCCTTCGATCCCTTGCCCATCACCCGCACCGTGGACCCGTCACCGGACATGCTCTGCAGGGTGAGCCCGCACACCTCCGACACGCGCAACCCGCTGCCGTAGAGGATCTCGAGCACCGCACGGTCGCGCGCCCTGCGCCATTCGGGGGCATCCTCGTCCTCCGTGCTCACGAGCGACGCGGCAGTGTCGGCATCGATCGGGCGCGGCAGGCGTCCCTTGGTGGCCGGGGTGTGCACCGCGTCCGTCGGGTCGGACCCGGCCATCCCCTCGGCGGTCGCCCACGCGAAATAACGGCGCAACGAGGCGATGCGGCGCGCGACGGTCCGCGCCGTGGCACCCCCGTCATGGAGAACGGTGAGGTACGCGCGCACATGCCCACGGTCGGTCCCCCGCGGACCCGCGCCGGGCTCGGCCGCATCCATCCACTCGGCGAACAACTCGATGTCCCGCCGGTACGCGGCACGGGTGTTGGCCGCGGACGCGGTGAGAGACGCCTCGAAACGCGACGGTGCCCACGCGGGCAGTCGTGAGTCGCGGACCGCGCACGCCCCCTTCAGGCTGGAGCCCCGGTCCGCGCGCTGGCGCCCCGCGGCTCCGCAGTCGGGGCAGGCCGCGCTGTGCGCAGTGCGCACCCCGTGAGCCGGGTTCGTCCTCGGCGCGGCACCGCGCCGTGCGGGGTGTTCGCGGCAGTGCCACGCGAAATAGGAAGTGAGCACCGCGAGTGCCTGGGCCACCGTCTCGACGGTGAGCCCCGCGTCCTCCATCTGCGCCACGTACGCGACGATGTGATCGCGCGTGACGAGAGAGGGATCGTGGACACCGACAGCGGCGAGTTGCTCCGCGGCCCGCCGGATCTCATCCCCGCGCCACGCACGCACCGCATCGGACGTGCGCAGGGTGCGCAGGTAGCGGGCGACCTCGAAGGTGTCGGTGGTGGGACGCGCGGAAGTCGCCCTGGCTGCTCCGCCCATGCGTCCCACCGTACTTGTCGGGACTCAGGCGAGGAGCGCCTCCCACCACCCGTTGTCGTGGGACACCCACCCGTCGGCCTCGAGCCGCCCGAGTGCCACGCCGGTGTCGAAGCGGCTCCGCCCGGTGGCGAGAACGAGTTCCTCGCACGTGCGCGGCAGACCGGAGAAGGCCGCGAGCAGGATCTGTTCGTCGGCATCGGGTCGGCGCCGGGTGTCGACCGAGCGAAGGGGCCCGCCCGCAGGCAGACCCGCGGACTGGAGACTGAGCGCGACGAGAACGTCCTCGACATCGGTGACGGGCGCGCACCCGTCGCGCAGCAGGGCGTTCGTGCCGTCGCTCACGGGAGAGCTGGGCGAACCCGGCACAGCCATGACCGTGACCCCCCGGGTTGCCGCCTCGCGCACGGTGATCATGGAGCCGCCCCGGGCACGCGACTCGACCACCACCAGGACGTCGCACAGCGCGGCGAGGATCCTGTTGCGCAACGGGAACCTGTGCGTCTCGGGCGGCGTGCCCGGGGGCGCCTCCGACACGACCACGCCGCGACTGCAGACCTCCTCCCACTCGCGCGCGTGTTCCGCCGGGTAGACGACGTCGATGCCACCGGCGACCACACCGACCGGAGCGCCGACCGAGTTGCCGACGGCCGCGAGAACTCCCCTGTGGGCCGCGATGTCGATGCCGCGCGCGAGTCCCGACACCACGGAGACCCCGTTGAGAGCGAGGTCGTGCCCCAACCTGCGCGCGAAGGCGGATCCGGCCCGCGACGCGGCACGCGTGCCGACGATGCCCACGCGCGGATGCGCAAATGCACCCGTGTCACCGCGGTGGAAGAGAACGGCCGGTCGGTTCGGGTCGCGCAGCAACACCGCCGGGTACCCCGGCCCGCCCATCCACGTGACGCCGATCCCCGACTCCGCGCAGCGCTCGCCCATGGTGTCCTCGAGACCCTCGCTCGACCGCCACGCCCGCCAGACGCGCTCGTCGATGCCCGCCACCACGCGCTCGCCCGCCATGATGCGCCGCCACGTGACCTCCGGGTCACCGCACAGCACCAGACGGCGCAGCCTCGCGTGCGTCTGCAACGGGAGGGCGGCGAGTGCCGCGGCGTGCTTCACCTGTCCCCCAGTTCGCGACGCAGACCGAGCGCGGCCCTCACGTGCTCCTCACCCACCGAAGCGTCCCCGCGCAGGTCGGCAATGGTGCGAGCCACGCGGCGCACGCGGTGGTACCCGCGCGCCGTGAGATCACCGCGGCGCAGTCCCGCCTCCAGCACCGCTCGTGCGGGTGCATCGAGCGGTGCGACTTCGTCGATGGCAGAAGGGGCAATCAGCGAGTTCGGGCAACCCTGCCGCCGCATGGCCGTGTCCCGCGCGGAGGCGACCCGTGCGGCGACCGTGGCGCTCGGTTCCTCGGGCACAGCCGACAGCACGGCCTCGGTGCGCGGCCGCGTGAGCCACATCCGCACGTCGAACCTGTCGAGCAACGGTCCACTGAACCGGCGCAGGTAGCGGCGCCGCATCTGGGGCGTGCACCCGCACCCCGTGACCTGCTCGTTCGCGCACGGGCACGGGTTGCTCGCCCCGACCAGCAGGAACCTGGCCGGCAGCTCGACGGAGGACCTCGCGCGGGCGATGCGGATGGTTCCCTCCTCCAACGGCTGGCGCAGGGCGTCGAGCAGGGTGGGCGCGAACTCGCCCATCTCGTCGAGAAAGAGGACGCCGTGGTGCGCGAGCGAGACCTCGCCGGGACGGACCGGGGACCCGCCGCCCACCACCGACACCGTGGACGACGTGTGGTGCGGCGCGCGGAACGGCGGCACCCGGCCCGGCGCCACGGGCGTCGGCAGGCCGGCGGCGCTGCGCACCATGGACACCTCGAACGCCGCCTCTTCGTTGAGCGCAGGCAGGATGCCGGGCAGCCGCTTGGCGAGCATCGACTTGCCGACGCCGGGCGGCCCGATCATCAGCGCGTGGTGCTGGCCCGCCGCGGCCACCTCGAGAGCGAACTTCGCCTGGTGCTGGCCGCGCACGTCGGCGAGGTCGAGGACCGCACGCGCATCCTCGGGCCCGGGATGTTGAGCCGCGCTTGACCACTGCTCCTCACCCTTCAGCACCGCAATGACCTCGCGCAGGCTGGCCGCGGGAACTGCACGCCGGCCGGCGCCGAGCATGGCCTCGTGGATGGATGCGGCCGGCACCACCACGCGGCTGCCGGATGCGGAGAACGCGAGAGGTGCGGCACCCGCGGAGGGGCGCAGCGACCCGTCGAGACCGAGCTCGCCGAAGAACGCGGTGCCGTCAACCGCCTCGGCGGGAACATCCCCGTTCGCGACGAGCACCCCCACCGCGATCGCGAGATCGGCCGTTGATCCTCCGCGCTTCTCCGCGGGACCCGCGAGGTTCACCGTGATGCGGCGGTTCGGCCACTCCACCCCGGAGCACAGCAACGCCGCACGCACCCTGTCACGCGACTCGCGGCATGCCTCGTCGGGCTGACCGACCACGGCGAACCCCGGGAGACCGTGGCCGATGTGCACCTCCACCGTGATGGGCGCACCGAACACGCCGTGGAGAGTCGATGAGTTGATGGCGGCGTACATGTGCAGTCCCTCCCCCGCGGGTCTCTGGAAGAATGACCGCCATGTGTGCACGACCCCTCCGCGCATCGGCGCTCGCTGTGCTGCTGGCGGGTGCCCTCGCGGCCTGCGGTGGAGACGAACGGACCGGCACCGCGTTCTGCCGCCAGCTCGCCCGGGAGATCCCGGCCATCGCGGAGCAGGTGACCACGAAGACGCAGGCCGTCGCGGTGGTGGATCGCTACGAGCGCCTGCTGGCGAAGGCGCCCCTCGCGATCGAGGCGGACCTCCGCACCGTCACCGACCTTCTCCGGCTCGCGGCCAGGGTGGACACCGAGGACCCCGCCCAGGTGCAGGAGCTCGCCGATGCCAGCTACAAGGCGAACGAGGCGTCGGAGAACGTGCGTGCGTGGGTGAAGAGCACGTGCGCCGTTGACATCGCGACCGGCCTCAACATCGAGCCGCCGCGCACGGTGCCTCCGGCGACCACCACGGTCCCGGCCGCGCCGGTCACGACCGCGGCCCCGTGATCAGATGATCTGACCGCGCTTCACGATCACCGAGTCGACGAGGCCGTACTCCTTGGCCTCCTCGGCGGTGAACCAGTTGTCGCGCTCGCTGTCGGCCTGGATGGTTGCGATGTCCTTGCCCGAGTGGTGCGCGATGAGCTCGGCCATGCGCTTCTTGGTGTAGCGCAGCTGCTCCGCCTGGATGGCGATGTCGGACGCCTGGCCGCGCAGCCCGGCGAGGGGCTGGTGCATCATGATGCGGGCGTTCGGGAGCGTGTAGCGCTTGCCGGGCGCACCGGCCGTGAGCAGGAACTGCCCCATGGAGGCGGCAAGGCCCATGCACACCGTGGCAACGTCGCACGAGACGAACTGCATGGTGTCGTAGATGGCCATGCCTGCGGTGACCGAGCCGCCGGGGCTGTTGATGTACAGCCAGATGTCGGCGTTCGGGTCCTCGCCCTCGAGGTAGAGCAGCTGGGCGCACAGCTGGTTGGCGATGTCGTCGTTCACGTCGGTGCCCAGCATGACCACGCGGTTCTTGAGGAGGCGGGTGAAGATGTTCGCGCTGGGGTCGAGTCCGCCGTCGAAGGCGAGGGGCATACCGGGAGTGCTCATGGGCCCGAGGCTACCGTGCGTGCCCCACGGCACCCCGACAGCAATACTGGTCAGGTGACGCCTGTCGACCCATTCACCCCGAGCACGGACGAGCTGCTGCGCAACAACGCGAGGTTCGCGGGTGATTTCGCCGATGCCGGACTTCCGCTCGCTCCCCGGCTTCGACTTGCCGTCGTCACGTGCATGGACAGCCGCATGGACATCTTCCGCATCCTGGGGCTCGGGCACGGCGATGCCCACGTCATCAGGAACGCGGGCGGAGTGGTCACCGACGACGTGATCCGTTCGCTCGTGATCTCGCAGAGGCTCCTCCACACGGAGGAAATCGTGTTGATGCACCACACGAACTGCGGGCTCCAGACCATCAGCGAGGACGGCTTCAAGTCCGAGATCGAGCGTGACTGCGGCATCAAGCCGTGGTGGGCCATCGAGACGTTCGCCGACCCGTACGTGGACGTGCGCCAGAGCATGTCACGCCTCCACTCCAGCCCGTTCATCACGGTGAAGAACCACATCCGTGGGTTCGTCTACGACGTCGACTCGGGGCACCTTGTGGAGGTGCAGCCGGACAGCCGCCACGTCGACTAGCGCTGCACGCCGCTGAACACCACCACGACGCGTTCCTCGTCGGCGATGCGGTCGCGGGCGGCGAGCACCCCCGCAAGCCCGGCGGTGCCCGTGGGGCTCACGTTGATGGCGGTGTGCTCGAGTGCCAGCCGGTGCGCCTCGACGATGTGCGCCTCGGCCGCGACCACCGGCGAGCCACCGGTGTGTGCCATGGCGTCGACCACACCGATCCAGTCGTAGGTCTCGTCGTCCAGGATGCCGTCGGCGAGGGAGTGCGGCTCGTCCTCCCAGGGCCACATGCACTGGTCCCACCTCGCCCCCACGTTGTCGATGCCGCCGGTTGCGATCGCACGGCGCCACGCCCGCTCCAGGGGCGCACAGCCCGCCGCCTGGACGGCGTGGAGCATCGGGTGCACGCCGGAACTGCGGAGCGACGCACCGATGCACGCCGCGAACGCCCCTCCGCCCACCTGCACGAAGATGCGGTCGATGCGGTGGGCCAGCTCGTCGGTGATCTCCCACCCGATGGTGCGGCCGCCGTCGCGGCACCATGCGTTCTCGGTGCCCTGCACCCCGAACGGGACCGCCCCGCCCGCGACTGCCTCGCGGAAACGGAACACGCACGGGTCACCTGCGGGATCGGACTCCCGGCGCGGGCACACCGTGACCGTGGCGCCGAGAGACTCGAGGATCCGGAGCACGGTGTCCGATGCCGAGGGCGGCACGAACACGTCGATCGGCCAGTCGACGGCGCGCGCCAGCGTCGAAGCGGCGATGGCCGCGTTGCCGCACGACGCGATCGCCAGCCTGGGGCGTGCGGACGGCACCCAACGCGCCGTGCCTGCCTCCTCCGACATCAACAACTGCACCATCTCGGTGAAGAGGTGGCGCGCCTTGTGCGACCCCGCGACGTTGCGCGTCTCGTCCTTCACCCAGATGCCGCCGGACGGGGCGAACCCGAGCGCCGCCGACAGTTCGTCGGCGCGCGCGAGCGGCGTGCGCCGGAACCCCGTGCCCGCGACGCGGGCGACCGCGTCGTCTAGGCCGGTGATGACCGCGAGCCTGCGGGTGTCATCCAGCCCGACCGCCGCGCCGTATGCATCCACAGCCAGGTACGCGCGGTAGGCGACGAAGGGGTTCGGGTCGTCGACGGGCCGGAACGGCGCGACCGTGTCGACGAACTGGAGAACGTGGTGACGGTCGTCGGGCGACGACGCCGGACAGACCAGCGCGCCCGCCTCGACGGGCACCTGCGTGCCGCACGCCGCACAGACCATGCCGGTCACCCCGGGACGGTCCGTGACTGACATGCGCTCAGCGCGCCGCGGCGACGCGCGCGTTGAAGTCGACGATGAGTTCGTCCCACACGGGTGCGTACCGGCGCAGGCCGCGCCAGAAATCCTGGGAGCGGCGCGCCTCAAAGACGTCGAGGGGCGTCCCCTGCTGCTCAACCCACGTGTAGTAGCCGAGGTTGAAGATGCGGTTGCGGTCGCGCTCGGTGCACTCGATCATGTTGCCGGTGTCGATGGAGGACAGGTGCGTGCCCACGATCTCGGCCGCGTCCACCTCGGCGAACCCGTCGGGGAAGCGGCGGGCGAGCGTCTTCTCGCGCTCGCTGGGGTACAGGGCGCTTCCGTCGGTGGCGACGGTGACGATTGCGTCGTCGGCACCCAGCCCGAGGAGCTTCGCGGTCTTGATTGCGGCGATCACGTTGCAGATGGAGGAGAACCCGAAATGGGTCAGTGCCTCGATCAGTTCCGGGCCTGCACCGTGGCGCTCGGCGAGGTACTTCTGCCCCGCCGGCGTGTTGAACACCACGTCGAGCTCGTCGGTGGCCCTGTCGGACACGCCCACCACCACGTCAGTGTTCATCACGTTGTGGATGAGCGGGATGTGCTTGTCGCCGATGCCCTGGATGTTGTGCTCCCCGAACCCGTTCTCGAGCATGGTGGGGCACTCGAGCGCCTCGACGGCGACGATCTTGGTTCCGTAGATGTCCTTCAGCCGGTCGCCGGCCGAGATGGTGCCGGCGGAGCCGGTGGCGGACGTGAACGCCGCCAGGCGCAGGCCCGACCTGCCGTTCGCCTTCACGTGCTCGAACGCGTGTGCCAGCGCGCGGCCGGTGACCTCGTAGTGCCCGACGGGGTTGCCGAACTCGCAGAACTGGTTGAGGATGAAGTTGCCGGGGTCCTTCGCCATCTCGTTGCAGGCGTCGTAGATCTCCTTCACGTTGCTCTCGGTGCCGGGCGTGCGCACCACGTCGCTCGGGTCGGTGACCCAGCGGTCGAGCCAGTCGAACCGCTCCTTCGACATGCCGGCGGGCAGCACGGCCACGCCGCGCGAGTCCATGAGGCGGCTGATGGCAATGCCGCCGCGCGCGTAGTTGCCGGTGGACGGCCACACGGCACGGTGGCAGGTGGGGTCGAACTGGCCGGTGATCACCCGCGGCACGAAGCACGAGTACGCCGCGAGAACCTTGTGCGCCGTGATCATGGGGAAGCGGTCGCCGAAGACCACGATGACCGGGCTGTCGATGCCGGTGAGAGTGGACGGCAGCACGACGTGGTCGGGCACCTGCACCCGGTCACCGTTGAGGTCGTTGTACCAGTGGACGCGGAACAGGTTGCGCGGGTCGGGGGCGTTCTTGTCGACACCGGCGGTGACGGCGGGGTCGATGAGCGAGGGGTCCGCCAGCTGCGCGAACGTCGGCAGCACGATGTCCTGCGCGGCGAAGCGCCGGACGCTGTTCTCGAGCGACTTCTGGTCGACCACGGTGTCGGCGAGGCCGAGCTGGGAGATGAGGGTGTCCGTGTCGAGCGCCTGGGATGTCGTTGTCACCTCTCCAGTCTGCCACCGCCGTCCTCGCCGCCGATACCCTGTCGCCACACGCCGGTGTAGCCCAATTGGCAGAGGCAGCAGGTTTAGGTCCTGCGTGTTGGGGGTTCGAGTCCCTTCGCCGGCACGTGCACGTCAACGAACTCCCCACGCCCGCAGTCGTGATCGACATCGAGATCATGCGGCGCAATCTCGAGACCATGGCCCGCGTGCACCCCGGCCACAGGCTCCGTCCCCACGTGAAGGCGCACAAGTCGTCCGGCATCGCCGCGGAACAGGTGTTGATGGGTCACAGGTCGTTCACTTGTGCCACCCCACGCGAGATCCTCGGTCTGGTGGCGCAGGGAGTCGGCGAGGATTTCCTGCTGGCCAACGAGACACTCGACGAGCAGCGACTCGCCGCCCTCGCCGCGGCGCAGGAGTCCGCGCTCGTCACGGTCGCCATCGACTCGCGCGACACACTGGAGGCCGCCGACCGCGCCGGCATCCGCAGCGTCATCATCGACGTGAACGTCGGGCTCCCGCGGTGCGGCGTGATGCCCGGCGAGGCCGGCCGGCTGGCCGACGCGGCGAGGGTGCGGGGCATCGACGTGCGCGGTGTGATGGGTTACGAGGGCCACCTGATGATGGTCACCGACCGCGACGAGAAGAAGTCCCGCGTGCACGAGGCCATGGCCGTGCTCGCGGGCGCGCATGCCGACGTGGGCGGGGAGATCGTGTCGGCCGGCGGCACGGGAACGTACGACATGTTCGCCGGCACCACCGTGAACGAGGTGCAGGCCGGCAGCTACGCCCTGATGGACACCCAGTACGCCCAGCTCGGCATCCCGTTCGCGCAGGCCATGTGGGTGGTCGGCACGGTCATCTCCGCCAACGAGCGATGGGCCGTGTGCGACGTGGGGCTGAAGTCGCTCGGCATGGACCACGGGAGCCCGACGATCGAGGGGTACTCGGTGTGGTTCTGCTCCGACGAGCACACGACCTTCGCCCCGGCCGAGGGCTCGCCACCGATGAGGCCGGGCGAGCGCGTGTTCGTGACGCCGGCGCACATCGACCCCACCATGGCGATGCACGAGGTCGCCTACGTGGCGGACCAGTACGGCGGCGTGCTCGGCACCTGGCCGATCGACCTTCGCGGCTGGTGACCCCGCACCGGACGTTCAGTCCGGTGACGTGCCCGTGATCCTCGCGATGAGCAGCGGCACCTTCGCCATGGCACGCGCACGGTGCGAGATGGCGTCCTTCTCCCCCGCCGACATCTCGGCGAAGGTGCGCCCGTCACCCTCGTCGGGCACGAAGATGCTGTCGTAGCCGAAACCGTTCGACCCGCGCTCCTCGGTGGCGATGGTGCCGGTGCACTCGCCGGTCTCGTAGTGCATGTCCCCCTGCCAGGACACGATCGCAACGACGGTGCGGAACCTCGCCGTGCGGTCGGTCACGCCGTCGAGTGCGGCGAGCAGCCTGGCCCTGTTGCGTGCGTCGTCCGGGGGTTCGCCCGCGTAGCGGGCCGACCTCACGCCCGGCTCGCCCCCGAGCGCGGTGACCTCCAGCCCGGTGTCGTCGGCGATGGCCCAGCCCTCCACGTGGTTCGCCACCTCGACCGCCTTGATGATGGCGTTGCCCTGCAGGGTGGGCGCGGTCTCCTCCACGTCGCCGACGGCGGCGGGACGGGGCAGCAGTTCCACCCGCGGCGGCATCAGGCGGGCGAGTTCGGCGACCTTCGCCGGGTTCGCGCTCGCACAGACGAGTCGCACGACGTGATCAGCGGCCGATGGGGCGCGGGTCGGGCGGGCTCGCGAGCAGTCCGGCCTGCAGGTCGAAGATGCGGTCGAGGCCCGAATGCGCGAGCTCGAGCAGCGAGTCGAGTTCGCCCCGCGAGAACGCGAGACCCTCGGCCGTGCCCTGCACCTCCACGAACTTCGACTCGCCGCCGCCCGCGGGACGCAGCATGACGACGTTCATGTCGACCTCGGCGGTCGAGTCCTCGGCGTACGGCAGGTCGAGCACGGGCACGCCACTGTGGACGCCCACCGAGATCGCCCCGCAGAACGAATGGAGGGGATGCTGTTTCACCGCGCCGTTCTGCACCAGCCGCGTGAGTGCGTCGTGGAGGGCGAGGTAGCCGCCGCAGATGCTGGCGGTGCGCGTGCCGCCGTCGGCCTGCAGCACGTCGCAGTCCACCTGGATCTGCCGTTCGCCGAGCATCCGCATGTCGCATGCCGCGCGCAACGAGCGCCCGATGAGGCGCTGGATCTCCACGGTGCGGCCGCTCTGCTTGCCTTTCGCCGCCTCGCGGTCCACGCGCTCGGGCGACGAGCCCGGGAGCATCGAGTACTCCGCCGTGACCCAGCCCTTGCCGGACCCCTTCATCCACCGGGGCACGTCCTCGTCCACCGACGCGGTGCACAGCACGCGCGTGCGGCCGAAACTGACGAGGACGGAACCGGCCGCCATCTCGGTGAAGTCCCGCTGGAAGGAGATGGGCCGTAGCTGGTCGGGTGTGCGCCCGTCGGGTCTGCTCATGGCCACTTGTCTAGTTCTTCGACCAGCGTCCCGCCTGCATCAGTTCCGGGCCGAGCAGACGGCGACCGAGATCGGCGAACCATTCGACGTCGCCGGAGGACAGGAACGTGTGCGTGCCGGTGCGCGCCGGGTGGGCGCCGAGCGAGGCGTCCCGCATCAGCTGGGCCAGGGCGAACGCCGTCTCGTCGGCGCTGCTGACGAGGACCACGCCGGGTCCCATCACCTCGCTGATGACGCGCGACAGGTACGGGTAGTGGGTGCAGCCGAGCAGCAACGAGTCCACTCCGGCGGCCACGACCGGCGCGAGGAGCCGTTCGGCGAGGAGCATCACCTCGTCGCCCGATGTCTGCCCGCGCTCGACGAACTCGACGAACCCCGGGCACGCGGTGGCGGTGAGGTCGAGCGACCTCCCGACGGCACCGAGTGCGCGCTGGTACGCACCCGACGAGATGGTCCCCACCGTGCCGATCACGCCCACCCGTCCGCTCCGGGTGGCGATGGAGAGTGCGCGCGCGCCCGGCTCGATGACGCTGATGACGGGCACCGGCAGTTCCTCGCGCAACTGGTCGAACGCGACGGCAGCGGCCGTGTTGCACGCGACGACAACCGCCTTCGCGCCGTGGTCGTCCACCAGGCTCCACGCGATCTCGCGGGCGAACTCCCTCACCTCCCCCGCCGGACGCGGACCGTACGGGTAGCGGCCGGTGTCGCCCACGTAGACGATGTCCTCGTTGGGGAGGAGGTCGATGACCGCCCGCGCGACGGTGAGCCCGCCGAAACCGGAATCGAACATGCCGATCGGTCCGGACGGGGTCACTGGCATCCCGCAAGGCTACGCATAGTGTCGGGGACCGTGCTCACCGCCACCCTTCTCGCCCTTGCCGCCGCGGTTCTCCACGCCGCGTGGAACCTGTGGGTGAAGCAGAGCGGCGACAGGTGGATCGCCCTGTGGGGCCAGATGACCACAGCCGGCATCGGTGGACTCGTCATCGCGCTTGCGGTGGGCATCCCCGACGGCTTCGTGTGGTGGCCGG
>RFZO01000161.1 GCA_009920715.1 Actinomycetota bacterium
CGCCACGTACGCGTCGTTCGATTCGCCGTCGACGCCTCGTCTGCCCGCGAGAACCAGTGCTCCGACGATCACGTCCAGCATCCCGTCGTCGGGGGTGCCCGTGAACCGTCCCGTCCTGTGGCCCTCCACAAGGTCGGCTTGAAGGTAGGACAGCGGGCCGTTTGTCAACAGCGCACGCTGCACGGCCTCGATCCGTAGTGCCACCCTCATGGTGGACGGGTTGTCGATGGCTGTTCGCAGTGCGCGGGCGGAGATCACGGCGAACCGGACGGCGGGGTCCGGGGAGTCCACTTCACGGCCGGTGCGCACCGCGAACTCCTCCACCGAATACAGCACCAGAGCGTCCATCAGTTCGTCACGGTCGCGGAAGTAGTTGTAGAAGGTGCCGTGGGAGACCCCGGCCCGTGCCGCCACCTCGGTCAGGCTGAATCCTTCGCCGTTCTCTGCCAGCACCCGCAGTGCAGCGTCGAGAAGTGTCTGGCGGGTGCGTGACCTCTTCTTGTGGCCGCGTGTGGGGGGAGCGGCATCGGTGAGAACTGAATCGGCGTGAATCGTGGGGGCCATCAGGTTGACAGTGTTGTCAAAAATGACAAAGATGTCAATTATGAGCGCTCCTTCTTTCAGACTCCGGCTGGGCCACGCCACGATCCCCGCACGGGACATCGACGTGATGGTCACCTTCTACACAGAGGTGCTCGGGTTCCACGTGACCAACCGCGGCGAGCCGGTCCCCGGCATGGGCGAGATGGCATTCATCTCGCAGACACCCGATGAGCACCACCAGATCGTGCTGGTGCAGACACCCGACCCTGCCGCCAGGTCGTTCGTGCTGGCCGACCATCTCGCCTTCCATGTTGAGTCCCTCGACCATCTCCGTGAGCTGTCGCAGAGACTCGCCGACGCGGGCAACTCGAGTGCAATTCCCATCAACCACGGGAACGCGTGGTCGGTGTACTTCACCGACCCCGAGGGCAACGGCCTCGAGTGTTATCTCGACACGCCGTTCCACGTGGCACAGCCCTACGGGGACGGCCTCGACCTGTCGATGTCGGACGCCGAGATCGAGGAGCTGACGCGCACGAACCTGTCCACCCAGCCCGAGTTCCAGCCGTTCCCCCAGTGGCGCGCGGCGATGTCGGACCGTCTGGCGAAGGAAGGACGCTGACGATGGATCTTGGAATCGCCGGCCGCAGCGCGATCGTCTGTGCCTCCAGCAGGGGACTCGGCTTCGCCAGTGCGAACGCACTCGCCCGCGAGGGAGTGAACGTCGTGCTGAACGGCAGGGACGAGGCATCTCTCGCGGCGGCGCGCGACCGCATCCTCCAGCACCACAAGGTGCAGGTCACGGCGGTCGTCGGTGACATCACTCAGCCCGCCACGCAGGAGGCACTGCTCGCGGCGTGTCCGCAGCCCGACATCCTCGTGAACAACAACGGCGGGCCGGCTCCCGGACGTTTCGCTGACTGGGACAGGGAGGACTGGATCGCCGCGCTCGATGCCAACATGCTCGCGCCGCTCGCGATGATCCGCGCCGTCATCGAGGGGATGCAGGAACGCAGGTTCGGCCGCATCGTGAACATCACGTCCGCGATGGTGAAGACACCGATGTCGCCGATGGGCCTGTCGACAGGTGCGCGCACCGGGCTCACCTCCGTCGTCAAGTCGCTGTCGAAGGACGTCGCGCACGCGAACGTGACCATCAACAACCTGCTCCCCGAGCGCTTCGACACCGAGCGCCAGCAGCAGATGGCCGGCGTGCACGCCAAGACGGCCGGCATCTCCGTGGAGGAGGCCTACAGCCGGATGGCAAAGTCGATTGCCGCGGGCCGATTGGGGCGCCCCGAGGAGTTCGGTGACGCGTGTGCGTTCCTGTGCAGCGCGCAGGCGGGTTACATCAGCGGGCAGAACCTGCAGCTCGACGGTGGGTCCTTCGCCGGGTTGATGTGACCGTGTCTCACGCCGCCGACGTCCCGTATCTCATCGTCGGTGCGGGGCCTGTCGGCCTGACCGCGGCGCGGCTGCTGTCGAACGCCGGCAGGAGGTGCATGGTGGTGGAGCGGCGCGACGGTCCGCAGCGCAACCCGGCCGCCCACGTGGTGAACCCGCGGACGCTCGAGATCCTCCGGCAGGCCGGTTTCGACATGGAGGCCATCCTCGGAGTCGCGCAGGACCCTGCCGATGCCGGTCACGTCAACTTCGTGACGCGCCTGAACGGCCAGCTCATCGGTCAGCTCCCGTTCGAGCGCCAGGGCGACGAGATCCTCGCGCTCACCCCGCACCCGCTGCGCAACATCTCCCAGCACCGTCTCGAGCCGCTCATGTCGGCCGAGGTGGGGGCATCGCCATTGGTCGATCTGCGTTACGACACCGAGTGGGTGTCCGCCGCCCGGACAGGCAACGGTGTCGTGTCCGTCATCCGTGACGTGCGCACCGGCGCGGAGGTGAACCTCCGCAGTTCGTGCCTCATCGGTGCCGACGGCGCGGGAAGCGCTGTGCGCAAGTCGACCGGCATCGAGATGACCGGGCCCGCCGGGTTGCAGAGCTTCGTGGCCATCCACTTCCGGGGGAGCCTGCGCAGATACGTGGGCGGGCGCCCGGGTGCCCTGCACTTCGTGATGGATCCCGATGCGAGCGGGGTGTTCATCGCGCACGACATCGACAACGAGTCCGTCTTCATGGTGGGTTTCGACCCGGCCACGGAATCCGCGGAGGACTACGGCAGTGACCGCTGTGCGCGGATCGTCCGCGCCGCGATCGGTGATGAGGCCGCTGATGTCGAGATCGCGGGTGTGGGCACCTGGCACATGACCGCCCAGGTCGCGGATCGGTTCAGGGACGGGCCTGTCTTCCTCGCCGGTGATGCCGCCCACCGGTTCCCCCCGACGGGCGGGATGGGCCTGAACACCGGGGTTGCCGACGCCCACAACCTGGTGTGGAAGCTGCTCGCCGTGGAGAACGGGGAGGCGTCGCCGGGGTTGCTCGACACGTACGAGAGCGAGCGGCGCCCGGTGGCCGAGATCAACTGCCACCAGAGCCTGACGAACGCGTTCAAGATGGTCGTCCTTGCCGGTGCCCTCGGTCTCGCACCCGGCTCCACGGGTGATGACCTGGCGGCCACGCTCGCCGACCCTTCACGACAGGACGAGATTGCGGCCGGTGTGCAGGCACAGTCGACGCACTTCGACATGCTCGGTCTGCAGCTGGGCTACGTGTACGAGACACCGTTGAACCCCGGCACAGCCGTGAAACCCGAGGAGGTCGACCCGACGCCGTTCCGGCCGGACGGGCGGATCGGGTCTCGTCTGCCCCATGGTTGGCTGGATGATGGCCGCTCCACGCTCGACCTCGTCGCGACTGATTCGCTCACGTTGCTCACCTTCGGGGCGCACGATGAGTGGAACGCTGCGATGTCGTCCGCAACGTCGTGGTGCTCGCAGGTGCGGATCGGTGTGGATGTCCTTGTCTCAGACGAATGGCGCGAGACCTGCGGGGTCGGCGTCGACGGAGCCCTGCTTGTCCGGCCTGACCAGCACATCGCATGGAAGTCGACTCGCATGCCGGCGGGCGCCGGTGAGAGCCTTGTCACGGTGTCCACCGCAGTGCTCGGTGACGCGAAAGGTGGTTCCCGATGAGGGTTGTGGTGGTGGGGGCAGGAATCGGCGGGATGACGGCCGCGCTCGGTCTCGCCCGGGCCGGTCACAGCGTCCAGATTCTCGAGCGCGCACAGGGAGTGTCGCCCCTCGGTGCCGGTCTGCAGGTGAGTGCCAATGCAAGGCGCATCCTTGTTCACCTCGGGCTGGGCGGGGAGTTCGCCGCCATCGCCACAGAACCGTCGAGAATCGTCGTGAGACGGTGGGACGACGATTCCGTCCTCGGTGAGGCTCCGCTGACGGGGGTGCACGATGCGCGGTTCGGCCATGCGTTCGCCAACGTCGCGCGCAACGACCTTGCCGCGCTGCTTGTGAACGCGGCGTCGGCGATGCCGAACATCGACATCCGGTTCGGTGTGCAGGTGGAGGAAATCGACCAGTCCGGTTCTCACCCTGTTGTGCGGTGCGCCGACGGGGCATTCGACGCCGACGTGGTGATCGGTGCCGACGGGATCCATTCGGTCGTGAGGGGAGTGGTGGCCGGGGAGGACAGCCCCAGGTTCTCCGGTTGGGCCGCCTTCCGCGCGCAGGTGCCGCGCGGGCGCGTGGAGCACCTGCCGGTGGAGACGACAAACAGGGTCGGCCCCGGTGCGCACGTGGTGTCGTACTTCATCGGACGGAACCGCAGCCATCTCAACCTCGTGTTCATCGCGCCCGAGACGGAGTGGAAGGGGGAGTCCTGGACGGAGCAGACGAGCCTTGCCTCGCTGCGCGAGGCGTTCCATGGTTGGTCGCCCCAGCTGCAGGACATCATCAGCGCGGTGGAGGAGCCGGTGTACAAGTGGGCGCTGTACGACAGGGAACCGCTCTCCACGTGGTGCAACGGGTCAGTGGCCCTGCTCGGCGATGCTGCGCATCCGATGCTGCCGTTCATGGCACAGGGTGCCTGCCAGGCCATCGAGGATGCCGCCGTCCTTGTCCGCTGTCTCGAGGGGGTCGAGTCCCGGTCCGCCGCGGTGTCCAGAGCCCTCCTGTCGTACGAGGCCACCCGGATCGAGCGAGCAACACGGATTCAGTCCGGTTCCTATCTCAACAGGATTGTCTTCCACT
>RFZO01000162.1 GCA_009920715.1 Actinomycetota bacterium
GACGCCGTCCCGTTCTCCACCACGCCCCGCATCAGGCTGCGCATCTTCTCCGCCGTGCCGGCGGCCATCGGTGTCTTCCACGTGCGGGGCTTCGTCGCCGAGATCACGGTGCCCTTTGCCGTGCGTGTGTCGGCGACCGCGTACGGCGCCGGCATTGCGCCGTTGTTCGCCACGGCCGCGGCGATGAGCGCGAGATGCATCGGCACCACCTGCACCTCGCCCTGGCCGAACCCGTGGATCGCGAGCAGCGCGAGCGAGTCGTCGAACTCGGCCGCGGTGCCGCCGAAGGTGGACCACGCCGCGCCGGGCAGGTCGAAGGGCATCTCCTCGTCGAAGCCGAACTTGTTCACGCCGTTCACGAACAGCGACGGGCCGATGGTCACGGCGGTCTGCGCGAACGGGATGTTGCAGCTGCGGCGGAACACCTCGGCCAGGTCCCCGCCGCACACCTTCTTGCCGTAGTTGCGGATGGGCTTCTTCGTGTCGGGCGGCGTCCACGAGCGCGAGTCCTCGAACACGGACAGGTCGTTCAGAGCACCTGTCTCCAGGCCCACCGTGGTGGTCACGATCTTGAAGGTGGAGCCGGGCATGTAGCGCTCCTGGTACGCGTTCGCGAGCAGCGGCTTGCGTTCGTCGGCGTTCAGTTGCGCCAGGTACTCGTTGGCCGCGCCGCCGTCGTGGGTGGCCACCTTGTTCGGGTCGAACGAGGGATTCGAGTACATCGCCAGCACGGCCCCAGTTCGCGGGTCCAGCACCACCGCGCTGCCCTCGCGGCCGGCCAGGGCGTCGCGTGCGGCCTCCTGCAGGCGGCTGTCCACCGTGAGGTGCACGGTACCGCTGGTGTCGGCGTCGTCGAACAGGCTGCCGGTGGCCTCCAGTTGCTGCTGCGCGGTGCGGCCCGCCAGCACGTCGTCATAGCGCTTCTCCACCTGCGTGCTGCCGAAACCGAAGGTGTAGTAACCGGTGAGGTGGGCGTACAGCTCGCCGTTCGGGTACACGCGTTGCCAATTGAACTTGTCGTTCGGGTGGGCGGCGAAGTCCACGGGCAGCGTGTCGGCGATGATCTTGTTGTCGGAGGTGAGGATGCGCCCGCGCGGCGAGTCGAAGTCGCGCAGCGTGGTGCGGTTGTTGCGGCCGTCCGCCTTCAGCACGTTCTGCTGGCGCACCTGCCAGTTGGTGAGCGACACGAACAACGCCCCGAACAGGAGCAGCAGGACCACGGTGAGGTGACGGATGCGCTGGTTCATTGCTGCCCCCGCGCTTCCGCCTGCCGCCGCCCCGCCCGGGCCCACGCACGCGACGCACCTGCCGGCACCGGGGCCGGCACGGGCACCTCGCGCAGCTCGCGCGCTGTTGCGTCGCTGATGCGCACCAGCAGCGCGAGCAGCACGTAGTTGGCCACCAGGCTGCTGCCGCCGTAGCTCATGAACGGAAGGGTGACGCCGGTGAGCGGCACCACGCGCAGCACGCCGCCCACGATGATGAACGCCTGGACGCCGAGGATGGTGGTGAGCCCCGCGGCGAGCAGCTTCTCGAAGTCCTTCGTGGTGCGCAGGGCCGTGCGCATGCCGGCCCCCACCAGCAGCACGAACGCGGCCAGCACCGCCGTTGCCCCCATCAGCCCAAGCTCCTCGCCGATGGAGGAGAAGATGAAGTCGTTGTGCGACGCCGGCACCATCTGCGGCGAGCCGAGCCCCAGCCCGGTGCCGGTCATGCCGCCGTTCGCCAGCCCGAAGAGGGCCTGGATGTTCTGGTAGCCCTTCGTCTCGTACAGCGGCCACGGATCCAGCCAGATGGTCACGCGCGTGCGCACGTGCCCGAACAGGTTGTAGGCGGCCACCGCGCCGGCGGCGAAGAGCGCGAGCCCCACCACCAGGTACCCCGTCTTCTCGGTGGCCAGCCACAGCAGCACCACGAACAGCGTGAAGAACAGAAGCGACGACCCCAGGTCGCGCTGGCCCACCATGATCACCACCGACATGCCCCACGCCACCAGCACGGGGGCGAGGTGACGGGGTTCGGGCAGCGTGACCGGGCCGATGCGCCGCTCGCTCTCCACGATCAGTATCCGGCGCTCGTCCAGGTAGGCGGCGAAGAACACCGCGAGCAGGATCTTGGCGAACTCGCCCGGCTGGAAGTTGACCGGCCCGACGCTGACCCAGATGCGTGCGCCGCCGCTCGAGAACCCCACGCCCGGCACCATCGGCAGCAGCAGCAGGCCAATGCCGAGCGCGAGGGCGGTGTACTTGTGGCGGCGCAGGTCGCCGACGCGCGGCACCAGCCACAGCGTTGCCACGAACGCGCCGACACCGATCAGGGACCACGTGGCCTGCAGTCCGCCCCACCGTGCCGACAGTCGCGCGACCATCACCCACCCGAGGCCGTGCAGAAACGCCGCCATCGGCAGGATCATCGGGTCGGCACCGCGCGCCAGCATGCGCACCGCCACGTGCGCGAGCACCAGCAGTCCCAGCACGAACACGAGGAACAGCCCGATGCCTGCAGGCAGCGAGGAGTTGCGCCCCAGCGAGGCGAGCACGTACGCGGCCGCCGTGATCAGCCCGGCCAGCAGCACCATGCCCAGCTCGGCGCGGCGCCGGGCGGCGGCGACGGGTGCGTCAGCCACCGGTGGTCGTGGTGGTGGTGCCGACCGTGGTGGTGGTTGCGTCCACGATCACCTGTTCCACGAGCGCCAGGTACTTGCGTGCCGAGATGCTGCTGCCGAACTCGCGGTTCGTCACCACGTCGCGCAGGATGTCGGCGGGCAGGTCGTCACCGGTGAGGCCGGTCTCGGTGTCGACCGTGGGGTTGAACCACAGCACGCCGCCGGGCCGGCCGCGCCAGATGGCCACGTTGTCGTCCTCGGTGAAGCCGATGAAGTAGCCGCTGCGCCCGTACACGCCCATGATGACGACCACGCCCAGCACGATCGCCACCAGTGCGCTCCAGAACAGCGTCATGCCAAAGCTGATGCGGCGCTTCGTCCGCTCGGGTGCGACCAGCACGGCGCCGGGCCGGGTGACCTCCTCGGTGTCGTTGTCGTCGGGAGGCAGGTCCACGGGTGCCGAGATGTCGTCGGCGATGTCCACCACCACGACGGTGGTGTTGTCGCGGCCGCCGTTGGTGTTGGCCACCATCACCAGCGCCTCGGCGCACTCCTGCGGGTCGCGGTGCTGCGCGAGCACGCGCGCGATGTCGGCGTCGCTGACCTCGTCGACCAGGCCGTCGCTGCACAGCAGCAACCTGTCGCCGGTGCGGACGTCCTGGGTGAACACGTCCACCATCACCGTGCGGTCGATGCCGAGGGCACGCGTGACGATGTTGCGCCGCGGGTGCGTGCGCGCCTCCTCGCGGGTGATGATGCCCTCGTTCACCAGCTCCTGCACGTAGCTGTGGTCCACGCTGATCGGGTCGAGTCGGCCGTCACGGAAGATGTAGGTGCGCGAGTCGCCCACGTTCGCCACCATCACACGCGGCTCCTCGCCGGGGATCACGGCCATGGCCGTGACCGTGGTGCCCATGCCGGCCTGTGCGCTGTCGTCGAGACTGGCGGTGTAGATGGCCGTGTTCGCCTGCTGCACCAGCTCGCGCAGCGTCGACGGGTCGCGCAGGCCGCTGCGCACACCGGAGCGCAGGGTGGTGACCGCCAGCGCGCTCGCCACCTCGCCCGCGTTGTGGCCGCCCATGCCGTCGGCCACCACGAACAGCTCGCCCTCGGCCGAGAACGCGTCCTCGTTGGAGACCCGCACCATTCCCACGTCGGTGCACGCGCCGTGCTTCAGCCTCATCGCGGCGTCATCCCCTGGTCTCGAGGACGGTGTTGCCCACCTGGATGCGGTCCCCGTCGCGCAGGCCGCGCTCGCCCTGCACGCGCTTGCCGTTCACGAACACGCCGTTGGTGGAGTTCAGGTCCACGATGCGGGCTCCCGAGGGCTGCACCTCGATGCGGGCGTGGCGCCCGGACATGAAGGTGTCCGAGGGCATGGCGATGTCGCATTCCGCGTCGCGGCCGATCGTGAGCACGTTCGAGAGCGTAAACCTGTGGCCGCGCTCCTCGCGGGGCTCTATCACCACGAACGCCATCGCGCCCTTCCTCCGGCCGCTGCGCCCCTTCGCCCGGGGTGCGGCGGTGCCGCCCGCACCCTGCCCGCCTGCACCACCGCGGGGTGCGACCGGGGTGCGCACCTCGCTCCACACCGCCCACATCACGCGGGCGAAGAACAGGTACATCAACGCGAGGAGGAGCACCTTCAGTGCGGTGAGTACCTGGTCCGGCATGGCGCGCCCGCGGTGCGGCTAGGAGGCCTCGAAGGTGACCTGGGCGGTGCCGAAGCCGATCACGTCGCCGTGCACCAGCAGCTGGTCGCCGTTGATCGCCACACCGTTCACCTTGGTGCCGTTGGTGCTGCCCAGGTCGCGCACGATCACGTCGCGGCCCGCGCACACGAACTCGGCGTGGCGGCGGCTGACGTTCGAGTCGCTGATGACGATGTCGCACTCCAGGTGGCGGCCCACCACGTAGTGGCCCTCGTGCAGCTCCACGCGCTGGCCGTCCGGCACGGTGAGCACCGCCGGGGGAGCGTCACCCGAGGTGCGCAGCGGGATCACGGGGGCAAGCGGGGCGGAGGTGCCCGCGGGGACGGGCGCCGGCTCGGAGAGGGAACCCGACGGTGCGGCGGCATCGGCGGCGGA
>RFZO01000163.1 GCA_009920715.1 Actinomycetota bacterium
TTGCGCCGCAAGAAAGTCGAGCTGATGCAGGTGCACAACTTGCTCGACCGCCCGTCGGACGTGAGGGGACTCACGGTCGGCCTGCTTGACATCTCGAAGCCGCGCGGCAACGTGTTCCTCGACCGCATCGAGGCGAAGCTCACCGAGCGCGGCGCCACAGTGGTGCGCTACTCGAAACCGACCTTCACGAAGCCTGCACCCGTGGACCTGCGCCACGAGATCGCCACGCACTGCAACGTGGTGATCGAGGCGCTCGCCGATTGAGGCAGCTGCACGTCGTGCAGTGTGCACGACATCGCAGACCTGGAGATGCGCGGCGTGCCGGGCGTCTTCGTCGCCACCACCGAGTTCGTGTCGGCGGCGGTCGCCCAGTCATCGGCGCTCGGCATCCCCGACATCAAGCGCGTGTACACGAGCCACCCCATCCAGGACCGCACCGACGACGAGATGGTCGCGCTGGCTGACGCGTACTTCGACGAGATCCTCGCCGCCATCACCGCCTGACCGTCACAGTCCGGCACGTCCCGCACCGGGGGTACCCTTGTCCCCCATGCCTGCCGCCACCCGGATACTCATGCTGCGACACGGCCAGAGCGAGTGGAACGCGCGGGGCAAGTGGCAGGGCCAGGCGGACATCGACCTCACCGACCTCGGCCGCGAGCAGGCCCGCCGCGCGGCGGACAAGCTGGGCACCTTCGACGCCGTCGTCAGCAGCGACCTGAACCGCGCACGACTGACAGCAGCCATCATCGCCGACGCGCTCGGTCTCGGGTTGCTCGAGGCCGACCCGCGGCTCCGCGAGACCCATGTCGGCGAGTGGGAGGGCCTCACCCACGACGACATCGAGGGACGCTGGCCCGGCTACCTGAAGGCGCACCGGCGCCCGCCGGGGTTCGAGGCCGACGACTCGATCGTCACCCGGGTCAGCTCCGCCCTCTGCGACCTCGCCGCGGCGTTCCCGGGCGGCGAACTGCTGTGCATCAGCCACGCGGGCGTGCTGCGGGTGATGCGCCGGCACCTCGGTGTCCCGGACACACGCATCGCCAACCTGGGCGGGTGCGAGTTCACCGTGAACGCCGCGGGCACTTCCCCGGTCATCACCGCGGGAGCAATCGTCGACCTCTTCGAGCACGGAGAGATCGGCGAGGAACTCTGACAACGATGTTCTCCCGTTTCGTCGACGCCGACAACGCCCCCGTCGTCGTGCGCAACCTCGACCGGCTCGCGTGGGGCCGGCTCGTCTCCAACGCCTGCTACCGCTTCGCGCCGCCGTTCGTCGCCGTCATCGCGCGCGGTTTCGACGTGTCGGTGGGGCAGATGGGCGTTGCCCTCATGATCGGCGAGTTCGCCGGCCTGCTCTCGCCCTTCATCGGGAGACGGGTTGACCGGGCCAACCGGGTCAGCGCCATGGCGTTCGGCATGTCGGCCCTGTTCGTGGGCGTCGTGCTTGCCGCAGTCGCCCCCGGCATCGTCGTGTTCACGGCAGCCATGTTCCTGCTGAGCGCCGCGAAGGTCGTCTTCGACACCGCCCTCATCGTGTGGATCAACGACCACGTCCCCTACGAGCGGCGCGGCCAGGTCGTCGGGATCATCGAGACATCGTGGGCTCTCGGCCTGTTCGTCGGGGTGGCGGCGATGGGTCTCGTCACCGCCGTCGTCAACTGGCGCGCCGGGTTCGGCCTCGGCGCCGCCGCCATGGCACTGACCGGCATCCTCATCGTGCGGTCGCTCCCGCGCCACGAGGCCCACGCTCCGGCGGCGACGAACACGAAGGCCCGCCTGCCGCGCAACGGGTGGCTCGTCGTCGCCGCGTTCTTCATGCTGCTCGGGGCCGCCCAGACCGTGGGCATCGTCTTCGGGCCGTGGTTCGAGGACAGCTTCGGGTTCTCGAGCGCGGCCATCGTGGCGGTCGTCGTGTCGATGGGGGTGGTCGAGCTCGTCGGAAGCATCGGCAGCAGCCGCGTGGTCGACGCGTGGGGAAAGGAGGCGAGCGTGCGCCGCGGCACCCTCGTGATGCTCGCGGCCTGCGTCCTCATGCTGCTCGGCAGGGGCACAGCGTGGGTGGCGGTGCCGATGGTGGTGCTGTTCTTCCTCGGGTTCGAGTTCGGCATCGTGTGCCTGCTGCCAGTCGCCGCGAACATCGTCCCTGCGGCCGGAGGCGTCGGCCTGGGAACAGCAGTGGGCGCAGGCACGTTCGGCCGCGCGGTGATGAGCAGCATCGCGACCAATCTCTACGACGCCGTCGGGCCGGCCGGGCCCGCGGTGCTCGGTGCCGCCATGGCAGTCGCGGCGGGCGCGCTGGTCACCGCCTACGAACGCTCGGTCAGCGGTAACCGTTCGTGATCGGCATGCGGCGGTCCTTGCCGAACGCCTTCTCCGACACCCGCACACCCGGCGCACACTGACGGCGCTTGTACTCGTTCACGTCGACGAGCCGGCAGATCCGGCGCACGACGTCCTCGGGGTGGCCCATCGCCACGATCTCGGGCACCGTGCGGTCACCGTCCACGTAGTGGCGCAGGATGGGGTCGAGGTCCTCGTACGGCGGCAGGCTCTGGTCGTCGCGCTGGTCGGGGCGCAGTTCCGCCGACGGTGGCTTGTCGATCACGGACTGCGGGATGATCTCGCGGCCAGCCCGCTCGTTCACACGGCGCGACAGCGCGAACACCTGCGTCTTCAGCACATCCTTGATGACCGCGTACCCGCCGGCGGAGTCGCCGTAGATGGTGAAGTAGCCCACCGCCATCTCGCTCTTGTTCCCGGTCGTCAGCACCATCCAGCCGAACTTGTTGGAGAGCGCCATCAGGGTGGTGCCGCGGCACCTGCTCTGCAGGTTCTCCTCCGTGAGGTCGGCGTCACGACCCGCGAACGAGGGCTCCAGCATCGCGAGGTAGGCGCTGAACGACGGCTCGATGCTGACCACGCGGTGGTCGATGCCGAGCCGCTCCGCCAGTGCGGCCGCGTCGTCGAGCGAACCCTGGCTGCTGTAGCGCGACGGCATTGCCACGCCGTGCACGTGGTCCGCACCCAGCGCGTCGACGGCGATGGCCGCAACGATCGACGAGTCGATGCCGCCCGACAAACCGATGACGACGTCGGTGAAGCCGTTCTTGCGGACGTAATCGCGAGTGCCGGTGACGAGCGCCGTGTGCATCCGGTCGAGGTCCTCCGCGAACGGCTCCACCCGCGACGGAGCGACCGTGCCGTCCGTGATGTCGATGTCGACAACCTCGAAGTCCTGCTCGAACGACCGCAACCGGCAGGCGACCCGACCGGTCGCGTCGAGGACCACGCTCGACCCCTCGAACACGAGCTCGTCCTGCCCGCCGACCTGGTTCACGTACACCACGGCCGCACGCGCCGCGCGCGCGCGGGCTGACAGCATCTCCTCGCGATCGGTGTGCTTGCCGTCGTGGTACGGCGACCCGTTCACGTTGAGGATGACCTGTGCCCCGGCCTTCGCCTGTGCCTGCACGGGGCCGTCCCCCGACCAGATGTCCTCGCACACCGACACTCCCACGCGGGCGCCTGCGATGGTGAGGATGCCGGAGGCCGATCCGTTCGTCTGTGCCGGGCCCGGCGCGAAGTAGCGCTGCTCGTCGAAGACGGCGTAGTTCGGCAGCAGCTGCTTGCGGTAGACCGCCATCACCTCGCCGTTGCCGCACAGCGCGAGAGCGTTGTGCAACCTGTTGTCCCGCGCTTCCACGAAACCGACGAGCGCCCAGCACCTCTTGCCGGCGGTCGTGCGGGCGAGGTCGGCGAGCGCGCGCATGTTGTCCTTCACGAACTGGGGCTTCAGCACCAGGTCCTCGGGCGGGTACCCCGTGACGGCCAGTTCGGGGAACACCACCACGTCGGCGGCGGCGTCCTCCGCCCTCGCCAGGTCGGCTGCCATCCGCGCCACGTTCCCGGCGAGGTCACCGACGGTCTGGTTCAGCTGCGAGAGGGCGACCCGCAGGGTGCCCGGGGCCTTACCCATGGCGATAACCCTGCCCGCTGAGGAGATCCTGCCCACGCAATACGTCGTGCCCATGGCGCAGGCCCAGCCCTCGGGAGTCGCGGGGCATCGGGGACCTGCCGTTCACGCACCCGAGGCTAGGCGCCGGGTCGTTTCACACAGCGTTTACAAACCGAACATTGCAAAGAAACTGCCCGCTGACATCCTGAAACCCGTACATCAGAGGGACCCCCGGGACCCACGACAGGTAAAGGAAGCCACTGTGCCCATTCAGGCCGAATACATCTGGATCGACGGAACGTCCCCGACGCCGTTGCTGCGCTCCAAGACCAAGGTCATTCCCGACTACGCGGGTGCCCTCACCGACATGCCCATCGACGAGTGGGGCTTCGACGGCTCCTCCACCGAGCAGGCCACCGGCGAGTCCTCCGACTGCATCCTGAAGCCGGTGTTCCACTGCGCCGACCCGATCCGCGGCGGCAAGAACATCCTCGTGCTCTGCGAGGTTCTCCTCGCCTCCACCGGCGAGCCGCACCCCACCAACACCCGTGCCGCGGCAGCCGCCGCGCAGGCCCAGTTCAAGGACCAGGAGATGTGGTACGGCATCGAGCAGGAGTACACCATGCTCCGTCTCGACGGCACCCCCTACGGCTTCCCCGTCGGCGGTTACCCGAAGCCCCAGGGCCCGTACTACTGCGGCGTCGGCGCGGGTCGCGTCGTCGGTCG
>RFZO01000164.1 GCA_009920715.1 Actinomycetota bacterium
CGCGAGCGCATCGACTACCTGCTCGACCCGGGTTCGTTCCACGAGCTCGACATGCTGGCCCGCCACCGCGCGCACGCCGCCGGTCTGGAGGAGCGGCCCTACACGGACGGGGTCATCACCGGCTGGGGCACGGTCGAGGGCCGCAAGGTGTTCGTGTTCAGCCAGGACTTCACGGTGTTCGGCGGCGCGCTGGGCGAGGTGTTCGCCGAGAAGATCCACAAGCTCATGGACCTCGCCCTGAAGGTGGGTGCCCCGGTCGTGGGCCTGAACGACGGCGCGGGAGCGCGCATCCAGGAGGGTGTCGTGTCGCTCGCCTCCTACGGCGGCATCTTCTGGCGCAACGTGCAGTCGTCGGGCGTCGTCCCGCAGATCTCGGTCATCCTCGGGCCCTGCGCCGGCGGCGCGGTGTACTCACCGGCCATGACCGACTTCATCTTCATGGTGAAGGAGACCAGCCACATGTTCATCACCGGCCCCGACGTGGTGAAGACGGTGACCGGCGAGGACGTGACGCTCGAGGAGCTGGGCGGCGCCATGAGCCATGCCTCGAAGTCCGGTGTCGCCACGTTCATGTCGCCCGACGAGCAGTCGTGCCTGGATGACGTGCGGTTCCTTCTTTCGTTCCTGCCCACGAACAACCTCGAGGAGCCGCCGGCGGTCGAGTCGGCCGACGACCCCGACCGTTCGTGCGACTCGCTGCGCGACATCCTCCCCGTGTCACCGAACCAGCCGTACGACATGAAGAAGGTCATCCGCGAGGTCGTGGACGACGGCGAGTTCTTCGAGTACTTCCCGCACTGGGCCAAGAGCATCGTGTGCGGCTTCTCCCGCGTCGACGGCATGACCGTCGGCGTCGTGGGCAACCAGCCCATGGCGTTCGCCGGCGTCCTCGACATCGAGAGCTCAGAGAAGGCGGCCCGGTTCGTGCGCACCTGCGACGCGTTCAACATCCCGCTGCTCACTTTCGTGGACGTTCCCGGCTTCCTGCCCGGCGTGAACCAGGAGCACGAGGGCATCATCCGCCACGGCGCGAAGCTGCTCTACGCGTTCTGCGAGGCCACCGTGCCGCGCATCCAGATCATCACGCGCAAGGCCTACGGCGGTGCGTACGTGGTCATGAACTCCAAGTCGATCGGTGCCGACCTCGCGTACGCCTGGCCCACCGCCGAACTCGCGGTCATGGGCCCGCAGGGCGCCGTGGAGATCGTCTACAAGCGCGAGCTGCAGCAGGCCGCCGACCCGGTGGCGCGCCGCGCCGAGCTCGTCACCGAGTACACGGAGAAATACGCCAACCCGTACGCCGCGGCCGAGCGCGGGTACGTGGACGACGTCATCGACCCGGCCGACACCCGCCGCAAGGTGGTGGCAGGCCTCCGCATGCTGCGCACCAAGCGCGAGGAACTCCCGCGCCGCAAGCACGGGAACATGCCGCTGTAGGAGGATGCCGTGAGCGAGTTCGAAGGAAACTGGCAGCCACCGCAGGGTGCCCCCATGGATCACAACGACATCGCCGGGTTCTGGATCCGCCTGGTCGCCCACATCTGCGACCAGTTGAGCTCGCTCATCGTCGTCATCCCGTTCGCACTGCTCAGCCTCACCGTCGACGGCCCTGCGTACGACGCCGTCACCATCGCGGGCGGGCTGGCCGCCGCGTGGTTGATCGCCAAGTGGACCGCCGAGAGGGGCGGCTCCCCGCTGCGCGCCCGCCTCGGGGTACTGGTGATCGACGAGAGGGACGGGTCGTTCCTCGACATGAACCGGTCGCTCCAGCGCGCCATGTTCCCCGCCGTGCTCGCCATCGCGGCGCAGTACCTGTGGGTCTTCATCCTCGTCGCCATCCTCGACTACATGTCGTGCCTGCTCAACCCGCGCCGGCAGACCTGGCACGACCGCATCGCGAAGTCCGTGGTGGTGAAGCGATGAGCATCGGCATCGGCCAGATCTCGCCGGTCCCCTCCGAGGAGGAGGCGGCCGCCATCGCCGCGGCGGTCACCATGATGTGGCCCCGGCCCGCTGCACCCGCGCCCGCACCGGAGGGCCGCGCGAACGTCGGTTGGCGCTTCAGCGGCCGGTGGTGGGCCACCCAGCACGTCGTGCGCCGTTCGCGACCGGGGTTCTGACGTGCGCCCGCCCGTCGGTGTCGAGATCACCACGGTGACGGACACAACGGCAGTGCTGCACGAGAACATCGAGACGATTCGGCTAGACAACCTCGAGCCCGACACGGAATACACCGAGCGCGGCGTCACGTTCCGCACGCTCCCCACCCCATCCGGACGGTTGCTCTGCCGTTTCGCCACCGTGAACGACGTCCACTTCGGCGAGACCGAGTGCGGGCGCATCGACGACAACCCCCAGGGCCCCATCCAGCGGTCTCTCCCCGGCGAGGCGCCGTACCCGTTGACGATGAACTCGGGGGCGATCGCGTTCAGGCAGCACTACGGCGTCTTCGGCGACAGGCTCCACACGGTGCGCGGCAACCACGACGCGTACAGGCACCAGAACGAGTTCCCGGGCGACACGTGGATACAGGTCCCGGGCCTGAACGTCGCGCTGCTCGACACCACCATCCCGGGCGCCACCACCGGCCGCATCGAGCAGGAGCAGTTCGAGTGGCTGGATGCGCAGCTCTCCGCGTCGACCGAGCCGGTCATCATCATGGGGCACCACCAGCAGTGGGTGGAGGGTCCCCGCAGCGACGACTACTTCGGGCTCCACCCCGACTGCAGCGACCAGCTGAGCGACATGTGCGCGCGTCATGCGTGCGTCATCGCGTACACGGCGGGGCACACCCACCGCCACCGCGTCCGTGACATGCCGCGCGCCCACATCCCCAGCATCGAGATCGGCTGCGTGAAGGACTTCCCAGGCACATGGGCCGAGTACCGCGTGCACGAGGGCGGCGTGATGCAGGTCGTGCACCGCATCTCCACGCCGGAGGCGCTCACGTGGAGCAACCGGTGCCGCCACCTGTACTCGGACTTCGGCACCGACTACCAGTCCTACGCCCTCGGCACCCTCGAGGAACGCTGCTTCAACATCCCCCTGCGGTGACCATGGAACGGCAGGCACTCTCCGGGCTCCGCGTCATCGACCTCTCCACCGTGCTCGCGGGACCGAACTGCGCCCGGTACCTCGCCGATTTCGGGGCCGATGTCATCAAGATCGAGCGTCCCGACACCGGCGACAGCCTGCGCAACATGGCCTGGCGCGACCCGGAGGACGGGGAGGGACTGTGGTGGCGGTTCGTCAACCGCAACAAGCGCACCGTTGACCTCGACCTGAAGGACGACGCCGACCGCGAGGTGTTCCTGCGGCTCGTCGACGGCGCCGACGTGCTGGTCGAGAACCTGCGCCCCGGCATCCTCGAGCGTCTCGGGTTCGCACCCGATGTGCTCCTCGCGCGCAACCCGAAGCTCGTCATCACCCGCGTCACGGGTTTCGGCCAGACCGGCCCGTACGCGGCGCGACCGGGCTTCGCGACCATCGCCGAGGCGATGGGCGGCGTCGCGGCGATCAGCGGCCAGCCCGGCGGCGACCCGATGATGCCCGCGTTCGCGCTCACCGACGAGGTCACGGGCCTCGCCGCCGCGTTCGCCACCATGGTCGCGCTGCACAGCGGCGAGGGACAGGTGGTGGACGTGTCGCTGCTGGAGAGCATCTTCCACCTGCTCGGTCCGTTGATCAGCGTGTGGCTCACCCGCGGCGAGCTGCAGGAACGGATGGGCTCGGGCATCCCGTACACGGTCCCCCGCGGTGCGTACAGGTGCAGCGACGGCAGGTTCATCGGCCTGTCCACCAGCAGCGACTCCGTCGCCCAGCGCGTGATGTCACTGCTGGGTTTCGAGGGTGACAAGCGGTTCGCCACGTTCGCGGGGCGTGTGGAGCACCGGGACGAGATCGAGACTGCGATGCGTGCGTGGTGCGCCGCGAGAACACAGGAACAGGCACTGCACGAGTTGAGCGATGCGGATGCAGCTGCAGGCCCCATCATGGACATGCAGGGGCTCATCGCCAAGCTGAGCGGAACGCCGGGTGAGGTGCGGTGGCGGGGCCGTCCGCGTGACGCCGACGGAGAGCACATCCGCAGGAACGGCTGGGACTGACGGGCATCCCGTTCATCTCGTTGTTCACTCCCGTTCACGGTTAGCGTGGCGGAGTCCGAGGGGGATGCCATGAACACCGAAACACCCGACCTGTCGCGCGCCTACAAGGTGCTCGGCCTCACGGCAGTCGCCACCTTCCTGGTCTCACTCGACACCAGCATCGTGGTGGTCGCCAAGAACTCCATCCAGGCGGATCTCGGCCATCCCACCCTCCTCACCTGGGTGTTCAGCGCGTACTCCATCGCCTACGCGGCGGGCCTGCTCACCGCAGGACGCTTCGCCGACGTGAACGGGCGGAAGCGGTCGTTCCTGCGGGGGCTCGCGATCTTCAGCCTCGGGTCCGTCCTGTGCGGTCTCGCGCCGTCCGCACCGTTGCTCATCGCGGCCCGCGTGATCCAGGCGCTCGGCGGCGCACAACTCACTCCCGCATCACTCGCGCTGGTTCTCCCCGAGTTCCCCGTGGAGAAGCGCACGGTCGCCATCGGCATCTGGGGAGCCGTCGGCGGCTTGGCCGCGGCTGCGGGCCCATCGGCGGGCGGGCTCCTGGTGGACGCACTCTCGTGGAGGTGGATGTT
>RFZO01000165.1 GCA_009920715.1 Actinomycetota bacterium
GGTGTCGGGCTGTGCCCGCAGCACCAGGGCCGGATGGGCATCGATGTGTGCCGCGATCGCTAATGCCGTGTCGCGCGCCGTCCGTGTGAGTCGCATGTAGCCGTCGTCACCCAGGTGGTGCATCACGGCCCACGCAGCGGCGATAGGGCCTCCAGACTTCGTGCCGAGGATGCCGGACGATCCGTAGGTGCCACCGAGCCAGTTGTCGGTGATGAAGGTCTGGTCCGCGCGGAGGAACTTGTTGCGGTGCAGGAGCACGCCGGCACCCTTCGCGGCATACCCGTACTTGTGCAGATCGATGGACACCGACGTGACTCCCTCCACGCGGAAGTTCCATGCGGGCACCGGTTCGCCGAGCATGCCGAGATAGGCGAGCGTGACGCCGCCCATGCACGCATCGACATGGCAGTTGATGCGCAGCTCGGCGGCGCGCGCGGCGAGGGGAGTGACGTCGTCAACGACGCCCTGCGGGTACTGGGGCGCGCTTGCCACGACGAGCACGGTCTGGTCGTCGATGGCCCCGAGCATCGCATTCACATCCGCACGCCAATCCGGGCCCACGGGAATCCGGCGGTTCTGCACGCCGAAATAGTCGGCGGCCTTCTCGAGTGCGGCATGGGCGGTGGTGGGCAGGACAACGTTGGGCCTGTTGAGCGTGCGCCCCTCGCGTTCGGCGCGCTTCATGGCGGCCCTGACGCACAGGATCAGGCTCTCGGTGCCCCCGGAGGTCATGAACCCCGCGGAGTCAGCATCGCCGCCGGCCCATGACAGGGCGCGGGACACAACCTCGTTCTGCATGCGCCTCAGCGACGGGAACGCATCCGTGTTCAGGGCGTTCTCGCCGGAGAAGCGCCGGTACGCCTCCTCGGCGAGCGCGACCACCTCGGGGCCCGCGTTGTACGCCAGGGTGAACGCCCGGCCGTCGCGCCAGCGGACATCACGTGAGCGCATCGACTCCATGTCGGCCAGCACATCCTCGGCGGGCCTACCGGCCCCGATGTGCGCGGCGTTGGCGGCGTCGTTCATGGCCGAACCCTAGGGGAGCAACCGTCCCGGAGCCTTTCTGGACATGGAATTCCGTGTATCTACGAAAGTTACATAACGGAGATTATGAGCGTATAACGGGACCGCCAAAGGAGGCAGTGGTGACCGGCTCGGCGGCCTCCAGGAGCCAATCAGTGAGCTCCCTCAGTGACTCCTTGGTGTGTCGTCCCGATGCGAGATCCGCCGTGACGTCGTTGACTGCGCACTGCAGCACGAAGATCAGGTCCTTCAGGTTGTCGAGTTCCTCCCGCGCGACGACGAGTTCATTCTCCGACAGTTCGAGTTCCGCGGCGCGTTGCCGGGACACCCAGTCCCATTGACGGCATTTCTGGCTGCAGAACTTCTTCGGTCGCCCCGGGCCGGTGGCCGGGGCAAGCGGATGGCGGCACCAACCGCACCGTGGCCTGTTGTCCCCGCTCCCCGCGTTCTTCCCGTATTTCGTCATGACGAAATGGTAGGCGCCGATAGCATCGCCAACGTGTCATTGCCGCCCGCACCCACACGGTTCTTCGCGAGCGACAATTTCAGCGGCGTGCACCCTGCCTACATGGAGGCCCTCTCCCGCGTGAACGACGGCCACGCGATGGCGTACGGCGGGGATGCCGTGTCGCGCCGGGCGGTGGAACTGTTCCGCGACCTGTGTGGTCTGGATGTCGAGGTTCTGTTCACGTTCGGTGGCACAGGCGCCAACGTGGTTGCGCTGTCGTGCCTTCTCGGGCGTGCGGAGAGCGTCCTGTGCACCCAGTGGGCTCACATCCACGTTGACGAGACCGGTGCGCCGGAGAGGTTCCTCGGGGCGAAGCTTGCCGATGTCCCCAGTGCGGACGCAAAGCTTCGACCCGCGGACATCACGGCGGCGGCTGGCGCGCTGGGCAACGTCCACCACGTGCAGCCCGGGGTTGTGTCGATCACGCAGGCCACCGAACTCGGCACGCTCTACTCAGTGGACGAGATCTCGGAGCTGTGCGCCGCGGCGCACGCGCACGGGATGCGGGTCCACCTCGACGGTGCGAGGATCGCGAATGCCGTTGCCGCCCTCGGTGGCGATGCCGACACCTTCCGCAGGATGACCTTCGGGGCCGGTGTCGATGCGGTGTCGTTCGGCGGCACGAAGAACGGGATGCTGAACGCCGAGGCGGTGCTGCTGAGGCCGGGTCTCGCCGACGGGCGGTCGGCCTTCCTGCGCAAGCAGGCCACCCAGTTGCCGTCGAAGATGCGCTACACGGCGGCCCAGTTCGTGACGGCCCTCGAGACCGGTCTGTGGATCGAGACGGCGCGCAACGCGAACGAGCGGGCCGCCGAGCTCCACTCTCTGCTCGGAGACATCGCGTCCCTGCGGATGACGGCCCCGCAGGTCAACAGCCTCTACCCCATCGTCCCCCAGCCGGCCCGGGGCGAATTGCAGGAGTGGAATTTCTTCTGGGACTGGGACCCGTCCCGTGACCAGGTGAGATGGATGACCAGCTGGGACACGACACCGGAGGATGTGCGATTGTTCGCGGCGGGCGTTCGGGCACGTTTGACGGAAAGTCAATGACGCCCGATTGACCCGGGCAACCCGTGGACTACTGTGGGACTTCCACGGCGGACGTTGGGGGATTCGACATGGCCATTGGGGAGCTTTTCGCATATCGCGAATGGGACGACACGACCTGGACCGCCGATGCCCAGTGCAAGGGACTCTCCGCCATCTTCTTCCCTCCGGCTGCCGAGCGACCCCAGGCCCGTGAGCGGCGCGAGGCCCAGGCCCGCGAGGTCTGTCGCGAGTGTGTGGTCCTCGAGGAGTGCAGGTCCTTCGCCCGCCGCAACCGTGAGTACGGGTTCTGGGGCGGCGAGTCCGAGGAAGAGCGTCACGCCGCCGGGTACCGACTGATCGCGCCCATCGGCGTGCGGGCACGCAGCATCTCCTGACACTCCCCTTGCAGCAACCCGTCGGTTCAGGTTCTGACGAGAACCGACACCGCCCATCCGTCCTCCGCAGTACGTGAGGACTCGCGGCACGACACGAATCGCGCGACCACGCCGTCGACCTGCTCCTCCCTCATCCCGCTGAGAACGATGGTTCCCCCTGCGGCGCACACACGCTCCAGTTCGGGGGCGATGTCGCGGAGAACCGGGGCGAGGATGTTCGCGACGACGAGGTTCCCGGCTCCGTCGTCGAGGCCTGCGGTGGAAGCCGACCACCCGACGAGGTGACCGACACCGTTGAGTTCGGCATTGTGCCGCAGTGCCGCCTGTGACTGGGGTGCGATGTCCGTCCCGGTGCTTCTGCATCCCGTGACGGCCGACAGGGCAACTGCGAGGACCCCGGACCCCGTCCCGACGTCGAGGACCTGCGATGCGCCGTGCGCGTGGTTGAGGGCGGCGCGCAGGGCCAGCAAGGTGGTCGGATGGTTGCCCAGACCGAACGTGTCGAAAGGCTCGATCAGCACGGCAGTCGAACCGGGAGGTGGCTGCGACCATGCGGGCACGAGCCAGAGTGCGTCGGTGACACGCGACGGCGCAGCGTGCTCCCGCCAGGTGTCCGCCACGGCTCTGCTGAAGGACGTCTGCTCCGCGATCACCCCGGGATGGGAAGCGAGGACCGATTCCACGATCCCCGGGTCGGCACTCGTGCGCAGCACGACGAAGCCCTCCGCCTCGATCTCCTCGATGGCGGCCACTCCGCCGGCCCACAGAGCGTCGCTGACGATCTCCGCGAGTTCCCCCGGGACCCGCAGATCCGTGAGAACCCAGTTCCCCGGCTCAGTCAATACGCCGCAGTTCCTTCTTGAAGCGGGCTGCCTTCGACACGTACGCGTTGACGGCCATCTCGATGTCGGCCAGACGCGCCCGACCCTCCTTGATGACCGCAGGAGCACCCACGGCGAGGGCGCCCGCAGGGACCACGGTGTTGTTGAGCACCACCGAGTTGGCCGCCACGATGGCCCCGCGGCCGATGACGGCGTTGTGGAGGGCGATGGCCCCCGACGACACCTGGCTGAAGTCCTCCAGCCGGCACCCCTCGAGATGGGCGACGTGGCCGACCACGCAGTCGTTGCCGACCACGGTGGGCGTGAACGGTGTGGTGTGCACCACGGTGCCGTCCTGGATGCTGGAGCGCTCCCCCACCTCGATGTACCCGTCGTCCCCGCGCATGACCGCCCCGGCCCACACGCTGCTGTGGGCCCCGATGGTGACCGAACCGATGATGACGGCGTCGGGGTGGACGAAGGCGTCGGGATGGATGACGGGTGACTGGTCGCCCAGGGCGTAGATCGGCATGCCCGCACCGTAGCAACAGCGGTCTCGCGGGGAGGGTGACGGCAGCCCGAAGCAGGTACCGTATTGCCCCTATGTCACGGCGAATCGAGATCGAACTCACCAGCAAGCGCGAGGACGGCACGTGGACGTGGCGTGCCGCCGGCGCTCGCGAGCCGAAGGGTGTCGTCGACGCGTCGGTGGTGCCGGGCGGGGCGTCGGTGAAGGATGTCTTGCGCGCCGAGGTCGAGACCGACCTCGACGGCACACGTGTCCTCTCCATCCAGCCGCCGAAGCAGAAGACCGCGCGCACCGGCCTGCTCGAGCTCATCCCCAGTGACAAGCCCTTCGAGCCCGTCACCCAGAAGCTCGCCCGCAAGGAGCGACGTGACGACG
>RFZO01000166.1 GCA_009920715.1 Actinomycetota bacterium
TGTGTCACCGGTGACACACTTGCCGGACCCGTGGAACCCACAGAACACGTAGGACTGGTGGAACCCGGTGCCCGACCGCACGAACTGGCGGAGGACCTTGACGGATGCGTCCTGTCCGATGACATCGTCGAACCGGGTTGGCCGGAACTTGGTGTCGAGTGCCACGGGCTACCCCCTACACGTCTGAGTCTTCTTCGAGGTCCTGGGCCACCTTCTTGCCGAAGATGCGCTCGAGCGGGGACTCGGGGCCGTCCTCGGGCGGACGCGGACGCCAGTCGCCCCAGCGGTCGAGCTCGTCATAGAAGTACGACACGTCGGGGACGGCGATGCTGCACACGACGTTGCCGTTGTCGTCCTCCTCGGCGCGGCACGCGCACAACATCGAGTCCATGAGGGCCTGACGCTGGCGACCCGTGAGGTTGACCCACTCGTCGGCGGCGAGGGTGAGGATGAACTTGTAGTCGGTGTCGCCGAGGACGCCGAACAGCGGGGACGCCTTGCTGGGCTTCCCGAGGACGACCTTCCCGCCGGACTTGGTCGCCTTCTCCTTGAATACGATGGCGATCTCGTCCACGACGAGGGCGAGGTCGGGGTGGTAGTTGGCGACGACCTCCTTCATCAGGTCGTAGACTTCAGTTTCGGCCTTGTACGGTGCGCTCACGGTATGCTCCTGTCGAAAGCGTTGCGGAGGGATGGGATGCCGCCGGCATCCCAGATCTCGCCGGGGTCCTTGCCCCCAGTATAGGGCACGTCCCGACACCGCACACCTACGCGGCGCAGGGTGTCCAACGCCCCCCACACCCGCTTCTTCGTGGTGGCATCGACGTACCCGAAGGTCATGTTCCGACCCGTTTCGTCCTGGTCGTAGACCATGTGGACCATGCCGGCACAGCACCGGGACAGGAAGTCGGCGTGCGCCTTCGACACCCTGGCCCGCAAAGTGGCCAGGACGGCGTCCGTGGGGGGGACGACATGCTCGAGGGCGGCGGCGTCGAAGATGCCCTCGACGACCCACACATCCCCTCCGTCCCAGATGCGTTGCATGACCGAAAGCGTCATCCCGGCGAACATCGGCGTCCATGCCGCTTCAGGCATGACATACTGGCGCATCCTCTTCTCGCCGGACCACGCCCTGAACTCGACCCCCACCATGTCCCCATGTGGGGCACGGAGTGGGAAAGCCAGTGTGCCGGAGACGAACGCACCACGGTGACCCAGGGTCTTGTTGAACTCCTGGTCGGGCGGGTTGCCCGCCACACGGAGCGGGTTCCACACGACCACCCCGATCTCAGCGATGCGGGACTCCCGCATCCCGCGCCCGAGCAGGTATCCCTCGGCGTCCTCGGTCAGTCCCATCGCCCCCATGGAACGCGCCAACCAGTCCCTCACGGGCGCACCACCGCCACGGAGCGGGAGGTGTTGTGTGCCACAACCAGGTACCTGTCGCCCGATGTGACCATGAACCCGACGAACTCGCGGTCGGTGGGCAGGACGACCGCCCACCCCACGGGGACCCACGGGGCGCGGACTACGGCGTCCTCGGCGACCCGCAGCGGGGTCGTGTCGGTGTCGGGGTGCGCCAGGACATCGGACTCCTTCAGGTCGTAGTACGCGAGGTGGGCGCGGGCGGCGGCCAGCCCGGTCGGCGAGAACGGATGCACGTTGTCCCACCGACCCGCCGCACCCGTATCGGCGATGGCGGTGATGAGTTCGCGGAACACCCCCTCGATCCCACCACCATCGGCGAGCCGGATGGCGGCGCGGATGCGGTCGCCCTTCGGGGTCACCCACACGAACGACCGGGTGGAAGACACCAGGAACGGGGCCGTATCCGGGTTCACTCGGAACTCGACCATCAGCGGTACGCTGCCCTTGCGGGGACCGAACGAGTCGGTGCGGACGACGTTCAGGAGGTTCATGACGGCACACGACCCAACAGGCGGTCAATCCACGACGGCGGTTTTGGGGGTTCCGGGTTCGTGTCCCGGTATCCGAACGCCCCAGATACTGCGGTGGTGGCAATTAGGAACCCCGCATCGGGGGTGCTTGGTTCGGTAGTCGCTGCCGTGATGCCCGTGCCTGGGGCGGGGTCTTCCGTAATGGTGCCTGACCCGACCGTATCGGGCAGGTCGAACTCGTGCGGGTCGGGTGGGGGGACTTCCAGACCCTCGTCGGCGAGCACCCACAGCAAGGCCGCCATGTCGGGGTAGTTGTACGCAAGCTCGGGAAAAGACATCGACTCAAGGTCGATGTAGAACCCCGCCTTGACCTCGGTCTTGGTCTTGGCAGGGGTGAACAGGGAACACGCCGCCGCGCGGTCGCACCCGCCGAACCGCTCGTCGCACACCACGCCACGCCGCGACGCCTGGTCGAGCTGGGCGAAGCAGATGCGTACGGGCTCGTCGCCCGACCCGTCGATGGGGGCATTATGGGCGCAGTTCTCCGGGCGTTGAACGAGGCTATCCTCGATGGCCCGTTTCAAGTATCGGAACCGCACCTGCTTGATCTTGTGTCGAATTGCGCCCTCGGACTTCACCGGAGCCTCCTGAAGGTGGCCCGACCGTCGGTTTTGACGATGCGGTACGCGTGGTCGGCAGCCTCGACCATCGCGGGGTTGTGGCTGACCAGCAGGATGTCCATGTCCAATTTCGCACAGAGCGACCGTAGGAACGCCCCCATGTTGCCGACGTAGTTGGCGTCGAACGCCGGCAGGGACTCGTCCAGGAACAGCACGGGGCGCATACCACGGCGCACGATGACGATGGTGCGGAGGAGGACGGACTGGACGGTCGTGACCGCCCCGCCGAACGCCTCCCTGCTCAGGCCCTCAGTCACGGTGCCGTCAGACTGGCGCTGGACGGTGACGAGGTCGACCGACACCTTGCCGCGTTGGACGTCGACGTCGGCACGCACGGAGAGGTCCTGGTCCTCAAACACCGCCCGCAGGCCGTCGGTGAGCAGGTCCTCGACGGCCTTGACGGACAGGGTGACCTCGTCGTCGATGAGGGTGCGGAGCACACCCCCGGCGAGGTCGGCGACCTCCTCCTCGCCCTCGAGGCGAGACACCTCCGCCGACGCCTTGGACAGGCGGAGGGCGGCGGCGTCGCGCCTACCCCGCAACACATCCAGGCTGGATCGGACGGAGCGGGTTCGATGGGCGAGGGCGGGGTTCACTTCTTCCAGACCACGATGGCGACGTGGTCGTCGCCGCCCACGGTGTGCTTGTGGAGGATGTACCCATTCTTCGGGGTCCAGTTCACCCCGAAGGTCACCGTCTCCGAGGAGACGGTATCGAGGATGCCGGTGATGTGGTTGGTGTTGATGTCGAAGTCGGAGCGGTTGACCTCGGACAGGGCCTCGATGCCCGTGAGGTCCTTCGTGATGACCGTGAACTCCTCACGGTCACCGGCCACGGCGGCGACCGACAGGACGAGGCTGCCATCGCGGAAGGTGAAACGGAGGCGATCGTCGCCCTTCGCGGCGGCGACCGACAGGAAACGGATGCCGTACCGGAAGCTCTCAACATCGAGGGTGAACGATGCGCGGGTGGTGTTGCTGTCGATCTTCAGGTTCGGGAACTGATGCGTCCAGCGGGACACCCCGTACACACCACCGTCCGGGCGGACGAGGAAGATGGTCGTGTCGTGCTCGCGGATGACGATGTCGAGGTCGCGGCCCAACCCGAGGAACGCATTGACACCGGGGATGTCGCCGAAGTGGACGCGGATGGCGGACTTGTCGAGGCCCGCGACGGTCACCTTGGACAGGCTCTGCGAGTCGGAGGCGAGGAAGGACCCCTCACGACACTCCGTCGCGGCCAAGGCGGGGGTGCGGGTGTCGAGGGTGGACACGAACGGGCGGATGTACGACAGCGCCGCGAACAGGCGACCTGCGGACACCGTGCCGGTCTCGACGGAGGCCTTGAACGTGCTGTCCCAGTACGGGAAGGTCGACGGGTCGAGGCTGGCGAACCGGATGGTGCGACCGCCGATGTGGACCTTGGAGGTCGACCCGTCGAAGTCGATGACGCAGGGTCCCTCGGGGCTGAGGTTCAGCAGTTGGCTGAAGCGCCAGGCGGACACAGTGAACGACTTGTGCTCGCCCTCGATGGTGGCGTTCGACACGTATGCTCCGGCGAGGAGCCGCTTGCCGTTCGATGCGAGGACCTGCAGGCCTCTGTCGTCGATGCGGAACAGGAAGTGACTGGAGATGGTGGCATCGTCCCCTCCCTGAACGGCGTTCTCGACGAGACGGGTGGCGGCGACAACGTCGGCCTTGGTAGATGCGATCTTCACTGACTGATCTCCTTGAGGAAGGGTGCGATGGCGGTTTCGGCGGCGGATACGTCGCGTTCCAGGTTGCTCAACAGTTCTTCGTACTTGGACTCGAGCTTGCCCAAATGTTCGTCGATCCGGTCGGGGTCGATGTTACGGTCCCGACACTCTTTTTCGGCATCGGAGAGCGCCTGTCGGGCGGCCTCGAGCCGACCTTCGATGCGCTTGACATCGTCGGCGACCGAGTCGCGTCGTTTCACGGCAGCCTTCAGCCGGGCGTCTGAGTCGTTCAGGTTCACGGGCATGGATCACTCCGTCGCATCGGT
>RFZO01000167.1 GCA_009920715.1 Actinomycetota bacterium
GTCACCAACCCGCGCTGCGGCGGCGGGTTGGAAGGTCGGCGACCGCGCCTCCTTCACGTCGCAGTCGGGTCGTGTCGTCACGGGCACGGTCTCGAGGGTGAACCTCAAGACCGTCACCCTCGAAGGGTGCGACGACGGGTCGCGCGGCTACCGTGTCCCGCCCTCGATGCTCCGCCCGGCCGCGACCGTGGCCGCCCCCGTGCCGGCGACACCGCGCCGCGCGGAGGACGCGGTGATGCGGGACATCCTCAACGCCTACGCCGCCCTCAGCCCGGAGAACCTGACCTGCGACGGGGAGTTGAGGGGTCGGGCGGTCGTCACCCGCCGTGCGGCGATCAACCGTCGCCTCGCCGACCTCCAGACGGAACTGGGTCGTCGGGTGTCGGAGGACGAGGCGTGGCGGTGGTCGGTGACCCGCCGAACTGCTTGAAGAAGCGGGAGGCTCCCCCGGTGTCGCCTACTGCCCGTGTTGTCCCCTTCATCGGCTTGATGCGCCAAGCGGACTCATCAGCACGACCCTCATCCGTCGCCACCACCCGCGCCTTGGCACCATCTCCCACTACACCGCTCTGCGCGTCGAGTGCCGCCACGGGACAGCCCGGTTCGCAGGTCCACGCGGCGACGGTCTCTGTGCCGTCCCCATTCCCCGGTCGAATGATGCCCGTGACTTTGTTCTTGTGTCTGTTCCACCCGGAATCCTGACCGAAAGCATTGTCCCCCGACGAGGGGCCGCCAGGGATGACCTTGACCTGCTTGACCCCCAATCGCTCGCACCCCGGAAGGTGCTGAAGCAGGACGTTCGCAGGCCAGCGCCCGAGCTTCTGGCCTTCGGTCTGGTGGGTGACGAGGGGTCCGTATTCGCCGTCCACGGGGCGGTTGACCGCGGCGGACGCCTCGGGGCTCCGAGCGTGCGTGGAGACGTGCTCGCCGGGCAACGCGGAGATCCGGCTCGCGTCCACGTTCAAGGCCCCCGTTCCCCAACGCAAGACGTTGGCCGCGACCGTGCCCTCGGAGCATGGCTTTCGGAGGAGGTGGATCACCTTCACGGCTTCACCCCGACGACGACCGGCTCCCAAGCCGGTTTCAACGCGGTGCCCCAGCCTTCCCAGGCGCGGGCGGCGTCGGTGGCGGGGGCGGTTCGATCGAAAGTCGCCGCGAACCCGTAGGAGTTCGGTAAGCCAGCATGTTCACCCGTGCCTCCAGCGATGCCGCCGCTCGACCGACCGACCACTTCGCGCTCGGCTTCTTGGATGCTTGCGAACGGAAACCCGTAGGTGCGGCAGAGCAAATTGAACTGCTCTACCGTAGGCAGGTTGAACCCAAGCTCCCAGTTAGCAACGCATCCCGTTCGGTTGCCGCTCTTGCTCGGAAAGAGCGAGGCTACCTGGTGTTGCGTAATCCCATGTTCTTCCCTCCACTTGCGAAGCCACGGGCCGAACCACGACACGGAGACCCCGCCGCGCTTGTCGATCCCCTTCCCGATGTTCAAGGACTTCGGGAACCCCGACCCGTAACTCCAGGATTCCAACCCTACGCAGATGAACCCGACGGACCGCATCGTCGCGGCCAGGTGGTGAAACGTCCTCGTCCCACCGAACGCCTTGAGCACCCCTCCGGGTCGTAAGACTCGGAGGGCTTCCGTCAACCAAGGCCGATGCCACTCCCTTTGAGCAGCCCCATCCCCGAGGTCGTCGAACTCCTTGTTCATGAACCGCAGGCCGTACGGGGGGTCGCACACGATCGACCCGACGGACCCTTCGGGCATCTCGGCCATGCGGGCGACGCAGTCGCCGAGGAGGAGGTTGATCTTCACGGTCACAGTCCCAGGAAGTCGTTGAGGTCAACCTCGGCCGCCTCAGCGGTGGCCGGGGGCATGTCCGAGGTGATGGTGGCCGCGTCCCACGCTGCAGAGGCCGTGTCCCGGTGACGGACGCGGGCGTCGGCGATGGGGAAGTACTCCGGGTCGCGTTCGATGCCGATGCCGTCGTGTCCGGTGTCGATACAGGCCAGCATCGTCGTCCCGCTGCCCATGAACGGGTCGAGGACGGGTCCGATGTCGAGGGGGACGTCGGCCATCAGCCGGGTCATGACGGCCACGGACTTCACGGTCGGGTGGAAGTTGCGGACGGTGGACTGCACGGGTGGGCGGTCCTCACCCTCGTCGTCGGGGTCGGCGTCGTCGTCGGAGACCATGGTGCGGGGAGGCATGTGCGCCAGTCCGGCCTCACGTTCGGACCTGCCCGCCTTCGCGGTGTAGTGTAGTTTGTCACCGGACCCCTCGCCGTGGACCCACAGGATGGCGTCGCGCACCTCGAACCCGAGGTCCTCCGCGAGGCACGCGCCCGTGTCCCCGACGGGTTCGTCGTCGGGGGCGACGAGCATGAGGTGTGCCCCGGGCTTCAGGACTCGGTACGCCTCGGGAATCCATGTCGCCTGTCCAGCGACCGACGTGGCCTCGACGGTCATGCCGTGGACGGACGAGTCGGCGTAGTCGGCCCAGGGGAACGTGTCGGGGGTTGAAACGTGCAGGTACACGCACTCACCACCCTCGGTCGTGGCCCGTGTGCGTTCCTCGGGGGAGATCATGGTGCGGAAGTAGTCCGCGAGGTCGGGTGGCATGTTGGTCATGGTGAGGTCACAGCCCCAGGAAGTCGTTGAGGTCGACCTCGGTCGATTCGGTCGTGGTTGGCACGTGTTCCGACTCGATGCGCGCCGCGTCCCACGCCGCGACGGCGGTGTTCCAGTGGCGGACGCGGGCGTCCGCGATCTCGAGGTACTCCGCCTCCCGCTCGATGCCGATGCCGTCGTGCCCCGTCTCCAGGCACGAAATCATCGTCGTCCCGCTCCCCATGAACGGGTCGAGCACGGGACCACGGTCGGAGGGGACGGTGCGGAGGAGCCGCGCCATGAGACCCTTTGGTTTTATAGTTGGGTGGACATTCTTACGCCTGGTGATGCGGTTGAACCCGAGGTCGCCCTCGCCCCCGTACTCCGCCTCGTCGCCCGCACCCTCCTCATCGGCGGCGGCGAGTGCGTTCTGCGCCCCGCCGCTGGGGGCAAACATCTTCTCGGGGAGGTGGGCGAGGCCGGCTTCGCGCTCCGCCGTGGACGCCTTCGCGACGTAGTGGACGTGTCCCGCATCCCGGACCCACAGGATGCAGTCGCGCACCTCGAAGCCGGCGTCCTCGACGCGGCACGCGCCGACGTGGCCCGTCGGGCGGTGCTCCGGTGCGGCGACGAACAGGTGCCCGCCTGGCCGCAGGGTGCGGAGGAGGTCAACCGCCTGCTCGGGGGTGGGCTCGCCCCGCACGATGGCGGCGTGGTGGTGGTCGGGCGGGAACCTGGACAGGTCGCTCTCCTCGAGGTCCCGTATGACGAGGCACGACCCACCCTCGATCGTCACCATGCAGCGGAGGTACGCGATGAGCGCGTCTGGCAGGGCGTTCGACCCGTCACTGGGCAGGTTCAGGAAGAATTCGCTGCCGGGGCGGTTGTCGATGTCCTGCCCGTCCAGGTCGGCGACCGCACACGACGGGTCACACACCCCGTCACGGCACGACGGGGTGTGTTGCACGACGAGGTTCGCCGGCCACCGACCCGACGGACGGTAGGAGGACAGGTCGGTGACGACCTGTGTCCCGTGGATGTACGTCCCGCCCCCGATGTTGGTGGACACGGGACGGTCCCACGCCTTCTGGTACCCGTCGGTAGCCGGGATGCGGGTCGCCTCGATGTTGATGGGGCCGGTGCCGTGCTCGACGGCGTTCTCGGCGATGCTCCCCTCGGATACGGGCTTGCGGGCCATCGTGATGGCGATGAGGGCGGACCTTGACATCATTTCTCCGGGTTCGGTGACCAGTGGGTGCGGCACCGCGCCTGGTAGGCCTCGGTGGCACCGACGAGCACGACGTCGTCGGATGCGACTACGCGCTGCGACCGGGAGGCGTCCCCCCCGCACACGGTACACACCGCGTGAACCTTGGTGACGTCCTCGGCCTCCGCCAGCAGGGCGGGCATGGGGCCGAACGGGACTCCCTTGAAGTCGAGGTCCAGGCCCGCGACGATGACCCGCACGCCGTCGGTCGCCAGGTTGCGGACGACGTCGACGATGCCCACGTCGAAGAACTGGGCCTCGTCGACCCCCACGACCTGCGCCCCCGCACAGACGGCGAGGGCGGCGGCGGAGTCCCGCACGGGCACGGCACGGAACGTCGACCCCGCGTGCGAGGCGACGTCGGTCGTGTGGTACCGGTCGTCGATGGCGGGCTTGACGCACACGACGCGCTGCTTGGCGATCTCCGCCCGACGGAGGCGGCGGACGAGCTCCTCCGTCTTGCCGCCGAACATTCCACCGACGACGACCTCAACACGACCAGACACGGACACCTCTCACCGACGGAGCAACCCTACCCCGGCTTCGTCCCGACGATGAAAGGTTCCCAGGCCGGCTTCAGGTTCGTGCCCCATCCGTTCCACCGTTTCGCATCATCCGTGATGGGGGTGTACGGCGGCAACGCATGTGATGTGAGGGGTTCGCCCGACGACGCGCTGTTCTTGCCC
>RFZO01000168.1 GCA_009920715.1 Actinomycetota bacterium
CCCGGTCAGACGGACGAGCTGCACACCGTTCGAGAGTTCGAGCCGCTTGTAGCCCCGGATGGCGAGCAGGCCGTTCGGCAACACCTCGGTCACGACCGCGGTAACTTCGCCCGCGATCCTGCCCTGTTGCTGGGCGCTGCCTTCACCCTTGGACTCTATCGCGCTATCACCAGGGTTGATGTCAGACGGCCACGGGAAACCCGTGCTGGAAATCCGCCGGTTGAACTCGGTCAGCGCATTCTCCGTCAGAGCGGTGGTCGCCGAATTCCTCGACGCGTTCTTCGATGCAGAACTGGATGCGGAGACCCGCTCGTCGATCAGTACGGTCAGGATGTCGCCCGGCTGACGCGCCCGATCCTGCCCGAGCAGGCTGTCCTGTCCGACGCGCGAAAAGATGGATCCGTCAACCGGCGGGGGCGATGTCCGCTGGCCCGACGGGATGTAGACGCGCTCAGGCGGCAGGTCGCGGAACCCCACCTCGGCGCAGCCGACCAGCGACGACGACAACACCGCCAGGACCAGGATCGATCGCATCACTCGTCACCCTTAGAGGTTGTTGTTGGCGAACCGCAACATGCCATCGACGGCCTCGATCGCCTTCGAGTTCACCTCGTACGCGCGCTGCGTCTCGATCATGCTGACCATCTCCTCGACCACATTGACGTTGGAACTCTCCAAAGCCCCCTGGATGAGCTGCCCATTGCCTTGCTGCGAGGGGATGCCCACCTGCGGAGCGCCGCTCGAGGTGGTCTCGCGGAAGAGGTTCTCTCCGATCGCCTGCAGACCAGACGGATTCAGGAAGCGCGCGAGCTGGATCTGGCCGATGGTCTGCGCCTGCGCCTCGCCGAAGGCCTGGATCGATACGGTACCGTCGGCGCCGATGGTGATCGTCTTGGCGTTCTGCGGGATCGCGAGCTCCGGCTGCAGGCGGTAACCGCTCGAGTTGACGAGCACGCCCTCGCCCGAGATCTTGAAACCGCCGTCTCGGGTATATGCGATCGTCCCGTCCGGCTGCAGGATCTGGAAGAACCCCTCGCCGCTGATCGCCAGATCGAAGGCGTTCTGGGTCTGGATCAGGTTGCCCTGCGCGTGCAGCTTCTCGGTCGCGACCACCCGCGTGCCGGTACCGAGCAGAAGCCCGGTCGGCGCCGTAGTGTCGGCCGAGGTCTGGGCGCCGCCCTGACGGACGCTCTGGTAGAGCAGGTCCTCGAAGGTTGCACGGTCGCGCTTGAATCCCGTGGTGTTGACGTTGGCGAGGTTGTTGGCGATGACGGTCATCCGCGTCTGCTGCGCATCGAGACCCGTCTTGGCCACCCAAAGGGCTGCTTCCATCTCCGTTCTCCCGGATTACTTCGTCACTGGCTCAGCCGGGCGAGGCTCTGGCTTCGCTCGGCGAGATCGCTCGTCTGCTTGAGCACCTTCACCTGCATCTCGTAGCGACGGCTCATGCTGATCATGTCGACCATCGCGGAGAAAAGGCTCACATTGCTGCCCTCAAGCACGCCGGACTGCACGACAGGCGTTTCGGCGGCCTGGAACGGCTGCCCATCGCTGGAACCGTAGAGCCCATCGGGCCTCAACACCACCTTCTCGGGTTCGGCACCGACCACCTGGACACGCGCGATGGGCTGGAAGATCACCGCCTCGCCGGCTCCCTGCCTGCCGAGGACCGTGCCGTCTGGTCCGATCTTGATCTCGGTCAACGCGGGGATGGAGATCGGGGTGCCCGAATCGCTGGCGAGCCGCTCGCCGGACCCCACGCGCAGCAGTCCGTCGGCGCCAACCGACACATCACCGCGCCGGGTGTAGGCGACATCTCCCTTGTCGGTCAGCACGGCCAACAACTGGTTGCCGCCGACCGCGATGTCCAGAGGACGACCGGTGCTCTGCATCGGGCCGTCCGCCAGATCGACGCGCGCCGTTGGCGACACCACCGACACATAGCGGCTCTTGAAGCCGTCGCCGTCGTAGCGGTAGGTCTGCGTCGCGGCGGCGAACTCGCGCTTGAAGCCGGTCGTGCTGACGTTGGCGATCTCGTTGGAGATCTGCTGCACGCGCTGGTCGATGTACTTCTGACCGCTCAGCGATGTGAATATCAGCTTGTCCATGTCAGCCTGCCGTCCTGCTCATCAGCCGCGGATGTTGACGATCGTGCTGGTGAGGTTGGTGGCCGTCTCGATCGCCTTCGCATTGGCTTGGAAGTTGCGCTGCGCGGTGATCAGGTTGACCAGCTCCTCCGTCAGATCGACGTTGGCGCGCTCCAGCGCACCGCCCTGGATGGTTCCGTAGCCGTCGGAACCGGCGACGCCGACCACGGCCTCTCCCGAGTTGGAGGTCGACACGTAGTTCGCGTTGCCGATCTGCTTCAAGCCGTTCGGGCTGGCGAAGTTCGCGAGGATGAGCTTGCCGAGCGCCTGCTGCTGGCCGTTGGTGTAGTTGGCGCGGACGGTGCCGGCGGAATCGATGTTGATGCCGTCGAGGCGGCCCGAAGTGAAGCCGTCCTGCGTCAGCGACAGCACCGAGAAGGGCTGCGAATACTGGGTGGAGAACTTGCCGTAGTCCACATTGAGCACGATGAGGTCGGCGCCGTTCTGCGGATCGAACGGCGTGTACTTCGCGCCTTCCTTCGGCGAAATGAGCTTGCCGGCGGTGTCGAACGTCAGCTGGCCCTTCGTCAGGTAGATCGGCGCGTAGTTCGGCAGGTTCTCTGGCTTCTTGGTCGTCTCCTTGCCGTCCTTGTCGATGTAGAGCAGGTTGCCATCCGAGTCCTTCGCCTGCTGCAGCACCGTGACCTTCGGGACGCTGCCACGGGTCTGCGTGGTGGCGCTGAGGCCGAAGTTCGGGTGCCCGTTGACGTTGATGAACGAATCCTCTGAGGTCGTGCCCGAGGTGAACACGAACCGGGAGTTGTCGGAATCAAAGGTCACCTTGACGCCGCCTACGGCCTTGCCGCTCTCGGCGCCGATGGCATTGATTCGGGCCTCAAGGGCCGTAGCAAAGGTAGCGCCCGTGTAGGCGCCCGCCGGGATGCGGAACGAGCCGTCGATGCCGTCGACCGTCACGTTCACCGTGTTGTCATTGGCGGTCACGGAGAACGTACCGCTGATGTCGATGCCCGCCTTGCTGCCGGTTGTGATCGCGGGTTTTGAAGCGAGTCCAGTACCAGCCGAGTTGACGATCTCGGCGGCGTAGGTGCTGGAGATGCCAAGCAGGTCGGCTGCGCGCGAGTTGTCGCCGACGGACACGGTGATCAGGGAACGCTCACCCGTCGTGCCTGAAGAGAACACGAACTTGCGTTGGTCCTTCAGGTACTCGACCTTGACGCCATAGCGGCGCTGGTCTTCGTTCTGGATCTCATCGCCGTTCGGCAGCAGCTCGCCGGCCCTGAACACGCCCTGGGTTGTACCGGCGCCGACCGACGCCAAGGCCAGCTTCGCCGGAAAGCCGAGGACATCGTTCGCACGCTCGTCAGTGGCGCCAATCATTGGGCCGGTCACGCCCAGGCTCGCGATCTTGAATGCGTTGTCGCGCGGCTTGAAGGTGAGCGTGCGCGCCTTCGGGTCGTACCCGACCTTCAGGATGCCGGCGCCGATCGCCTGGTCGACCTGTTTCTGGATCGCAAGCACCAGATCGTCCTGCTCGCTGACGGCATTCGGCCGATAATTCTGGTTCTCGGGCAGACGGAGCCGGATGCCGCCGATCAACGCTTCCTTGATGGACTTGCCGAGATAAGCGCTGTTGGGGCTGCCTGGCAGCGAAGGGCGCGTCGACAGCGCGGTGTTTGCAGGAAAGCCGAAACCCGCCCCCGTGAGGGTGCTCGTGTTCTCGACGAACGTGGCATACAGCGTGAACTCCGCCACCTCCGCATCGTAATCCGCGCTGCTAGTCGACAGGACTGAAACATTCTTGTCGTCGCCAAAGCGCGTATTGATTGCCTTAGTGAGCTCGGCGGCGAGCTCGGTGCCGCTCAAAGCCTTGCCGCGCAGACTGTCAGGCAGGTCAATTGTCACCGGGTCTGAATCGTCGATGCTTATCCTGAGCAAACTAGTGTTATTCAGGCCCTTCGAGGTGGCCATCGACGATCCGATCGTCAACTCTTCCTTGGCGGAGAGGTCGGTGCCTGCAAAGCCTCCCTCGGCCCCGCTCAATGTGTTGGTGACCAATATCTTGAACGGCGTCGCCGCATCATCTGTGGAGAAGAAGGTGAGCGTCCCGTCGACCGCCTTCCCGGTGTAGGAGACGCCGACGTCGTTCATCGTGCTCGAACCGGTTGCTGCGGCGGCGGCCGCGATCTGCGCGTCGATTTCTGCGGCAGTCAACTCCTTGCCAAGCGCAGGCGTGAAGTCGAGCGTGACGCTCTTGGCGCCCTTGGTCAGCTTTATGGTGTATTTTTCACCGTTGGTGCCTGTTGTGCCGACAGTCACCGACGACCTCGTGGCATTTGTCCAGTTTCCGCTCGACATGGTGCTCGCCTCGGAGCCACCGACCACGACCTTGTTGTTGTCGGTGCTGCCGAAATCGAAGCCGACA
>RFZO01000169.1 GCA_009920715.1 Actinomycetota bacterium
TGTAGAGCTGCTTCTCGTGCAGGGTCTCGGGCACGTCGTTCGACACGATGCGCTGGGCGAGGCCCTCGACGATGGCGGTCTTGCCGACACCGGGCTCACCGATGAGCACGGGGTTGTTCTTGGTGCGGCGCGACAGGATCTGCATCACGCGCTCGAGCTCGCGCTGGCGGCCGATGACGGGATCGAGCTTCTTGTCGCGGGCGAGCTGGGTGAGGTTGCGGCCGAACTGGTCGAGGATCTGGCTGCCGCCCTTCTCGCCGGCCTCCTCCTTGCCGCCGCCCGCGGACGAGCCGCCGCCGGACTGCTGGCCCTCGCCCTTGGCGCCGGGACCCTGGTAGCCGGAGAGCAGCTGGATGACCTGCTGGCGCACGCGGCCGAGGTCGGCGCCGAGCTTGACGAGCACCTGGGTGGCAACGCCCTCGCCCTCGCGCAGGAGGCCGAGGAGGATGTGCTCGGTGCCGATGTAGTTGTGGCCGAGCTGCAGGGCCTCGCGCAGCGAGAGCTCGAGCACCTTCTTGGCGCGCGGGGTGAACGGGATGTGGCCAGACGGCGACGAACCGCCCTGGCCGATGATCTCCTCCACCTGGGCGCGGACCGCGTCGAGCGAGATGCTGAGCGAGTCGAGGGCCTTGGCGGCGACGCCCTCGCCCTCGCTGATGAGGCCCAGCAGGATGTGCTCGGTGCCGATGTAGCTGTGGTTCAGTTTCCGTGCCTCTTCTTGGGCAAGGACAACCACCCGTCGGGCCCGGTCGGTGAAGCGTTCGAACAAAGGGACCACCCTCTTTGGAATCGGTGGATACTTGCCTGGAGTGTATCGGCGGGGAACGCCGGTTCTGGGCGGGACGAGCCGTGGGTCACCCCGGACGGACCCCGCGAATTGCGCCCTAACCTGTGGATTGTGACGACCTCGCCGCTGCTCGGCCTTGAGCACATGAATGCCGACCGGCAGCGCGTGGAGCAGGCCCTGCTGGACGCCGTGCGAACGCCCGATGCGTACCTCACCGAGATCGCATCCCACCTCATCTCGGCGGGCGGGAAGCGCCTGCGCCCGGTGATGACGATTGTCGCTTCCCGCGTGGGTCGGGACGAACCTGCCGTCGACGAGGCCGTGCTGGGCGGCATCAGTTGCGAACTTGTGCACCTCGGGTCGCTGTACCACGACGACGTCATGGACGAGGCCACCACCCGGCGCGGGGTGGACACCGTGAACGCGAAGTGGGGGAATCTCCAGGCCATCCTCGCGGGAGACTTCCTGCTGGCCCGCGCCTCGGAGATCGCCGCGTCGCTCGGCACCGAGGTGGCCGGCCTGCTCGCGCGCACCATCGGTCGCCTGTGCGAGGGACAGATCGAGGAGCTGCGCCACACCTACAACGTGGCGAGACCGGTGGACTCCTATCTCACCTCGATCGACGGGAAGACGGCGTCGCTGTACTCCACCGCGGCCCGCATCGGCGGCATCGTGGCCGGGCACGATCGTCGCACCATCGACCTGCTCACCGATTACGGCACCGCGTACGGAATGGTGTTCCAGATCGTCGATGATGTCCTCGACCTCACGGCCACGGATGCAGAGCTCGGCAAGCCGGCCGGCCACGACATGGAGGAGGGCGTGTACACCCTGCCCGTGCTCCACACGCTCGCCGCCGGCGGAACCGCCGCGAGCGAGTTGAACGCGATCCTCGGCAAGCCGCTCGACTCGGTCGAGCGCGAGAAGGTGCTTGCCATCGTGCGGTCGAACGGCGGCATCGAGACCGCCATAGCGCGCGCCACGTGGTTCGTGGAGGACGCGGAACGGATCTGCGACCAGTTGCCGAAGTGCGCCGCGACTGATGCGATGCGCGCCGCCGCATCGGAACTTCTCGCCAGCGTCACGCGCTGAGCGAACTCCGTCCTCGTCCGCCGTCAACGGCGCAGGATGACGTCAACGAGAAAGGCCCGCCGCCGCTCGCGCGACGACGGGCCTCCCGCGGGACGTGGAGTCAGTTGGCGACCGGGAAGATGAACACCTCGACGCGACGGTTGAGAGCCTGCTGGGCCTCCGACTTGCCGGTGCTCACCATGTCCTTCGAGCCCATGGCCACGATGGAGATGGGGTTCTTCACGCCGGCGGCGATGAGGGCGCGCTTCACCGCGGCCGCACGCTGCAGGGAGATGAACCTGTTGGACACCTCGTTGCCGTAGAGCGACGCCGAGTGCCCGAGAATGAGGATCCGGCCGGCACCCGTTGCGGCCGCGGCGAGCTCCTTCACCTGCGCACGCGCGGTCGCGCTGAGTGCGGTCTGGATTTGGCCGAACATGATCGGCTTGTCCGTGGTGAGGGCCGTGCCCGCGGTGGACTCCGCCGCCGACACGGTGGTGGAGAACGACCGCACCACGCGGCGGGTGTCCTCGTCCACGATGCGCACGGTGCAACGGCCGGTGCCGGTGAAGACCACGCTCGTGGTGAGCGCGATGCACACCTTCGGGGTGGACGTCACGATGTCCAGGTCGTCCGCGTCGGATGCCTTCAGCACGGTGATGGCGGAGTTGGTCTCCACCCTCGCCGGTGCCTTCGAGTAGACCGTCGCGTCCACCCGGCCGGCGACGGTCAGTGACCCGCCCGTGGTGGGTGCTGCTGCGAGGGCCGCGGAGAACGGCTTCTCGCCGGTGAACGCCTCGCCGCCAGTGTCCTTGGTGGCGCCGCCGGTGCCCGTGCCGCCGTCACCGCCGCCCGTGGCGTTGGTGACGGTGTCCCACAGGTAGATGAACGTCCCGGCGGTCTGCGATCCGGTCGCCGAGCGCGAGCGCAGGTACGCCGGCTGGCCCTTCGACGTGACGAAGGTGGCTCCTGCACTGCTCGAGCCGCAGAAGGTCATCTGGTCGGAGAGCACGGTTGCCGCGGCACCGAGGCCGCCGGTGCCGTACGTCTTGTCGATCGTCCCGGTCTTCAGCGACAGGACGAAGGGCTGGAGCGTCTGTGTGACCGTGCCGGCCTGGTTGCACATGATCATGCTCGGGTTGGAGGTGGACGAGAATCCGGTGAACAGCACCTCGTCCTGGGTGGTGATCATGCCCGAGATGGAGTAGTTGACGCTGACGGACGCACCGTTCACCGTGACGGTGGAGGGCAGGTCGAGTGCCTTCTGGCCGTTGGTGCCGAACGTGGTGTCGCCCTTGCCGTTGACCAGGCGCACTGCGGAGTACGTGGGCGGTGTCTGCGAGCTGGGGGATGTCGAGGAACGGATGATCGACACCCAACGGCCGGCTGGGTCGATGACCCAGCGTGTGGGGAACATCGGTGTGGTGGACGTGCCCATGTCGAGCGCCTCCGTCACCTTCCCCGCCGCGGTGATGGAGTACAGCTTCGAGGTGTACTGGATCGACTGGCCCACGGTGTTGCAGCCTTCGTACGTGGTGTAGTTCATGCCTGACGGAACGGTGGTGGAGCGGTTGCGCACCGACACCGGGAACACCGTGTAGGGCTTGGTGGAGGTCATGGTGGTGATGCCGAGGTCGGTGACCGGCGACATCCCGTAGTTGTCGACGCACTTGCCCGAGTCGGCGGCGTTCACGATGACGCGCCCGTTCGTGCCCCAGGTGGTGTCGAGCACGAGGGAGCTGCCCGAGACCTTCAGGGCCAGGTAATGGGAGGTGCGGTACTCCTTCGCGTCGGTCACGGGGGCAGTGTTGTTGACCGTGTTGGAGTAGTTGCACGAGAGTGAGAGCACCAACGAGCCGTTGGGCAGCATGTAGGAGCTGTACGTCTCGAGGAACGCGTACGTGAGAACGGTGCCGTTCACGGATGTGCCGGCCACCGCCGTGCACTCCTCCTTGGAGAGAGTCTGGGCCGTGATGCCGAGACCGGCGAACTCGGTGTCGGCGTTGGTCGACGAGGTGGAGGTGACGTCACGCGTGACGGCAGTGGACTTGATCTGGCCGGTCTTCAGGTCACCCACGATGATGTGGTTGAGGGCGTGGATGTAGGAAGTGCCGCCGATCTGGCGGTTGATGAAGAGTGCGTACGTGTTCGACACCTCGTTGTACGCGAGACCGCGCACGGACGAGCAGATCATGCCGGTGTTGTTCATGTTCTGGGTGCTGCACGACGCGGGGTCGGCGACGCCGGTGTCGATCACGCCGTTGGTGCCGAAGGACGTGTCCACCGTGTAGTCGGACTTCAGCTGCCACATGTAGTAGTTCTGGCCCGAGCCGGTGGGCTTGCCGACGGCGAGGAACTCGCCGGTGCGGCTGAGTCGCACGAGGCGCACCATCTGCAGGTTGGCCGGCGACGTGGGGACCGTTCCGGTGACGGCGGTCTCGGTGACCGAGCCGGGTGTGCCGGCGGAAACCGGTGACGCGGCGACGGCGACGGAGCCGAGCGCTGCGGCGGCCGCGATGAGGGTGGACGTCAGACGACGCATGGTGGTGACACTCCCGTGTGATGTGTGGTGCCGTGGTGCACCGACTAGGAAAAGAAGTCTAACGGAAGTAGGGACGACTGTCCCGTCACCC
>RFZO01000170.1 GCA_009920715.1 Actinomycetota bacterium
ACGCTGTCCAAGGACCATCCGGAGTGGTTCGCGAAGGACAAGGTCCACCCGAACGAGGCCGGCCAGGACCGTTACGTGGCCGAGATTGTCGCCCGCGTGAGGGGCTAGCCGGGACGCGCCAGCCGCGCGCCGGACGGGGATTCCGCCCGTCGCCGGCATTGGGCAGGGCGGCCCCGCGGTGCCTACGCTTGGGGCCATGACAACCCCAGTACGAGTCGCCGTCACCGGTGCAGCCGGCCAGATCGGCTACAGCCTCCTCTTCCGCATCGCCTCCGGAGCCGTCTTCGGCCCGGACCAGCCGGTCATCCTGCAGATGCTGGAGATCACCCCCGCCCTCGGCGCGCTGGAGGGCGTGAGGATGGAGCTCGACGACTGCGCGTTCCCGCTGCTCGCCGGGATCGTCGGCACCGACAGTGCCGAGACAGCGTTCGGCGACGCGGACGCGGCGTTCCTCGTGGGGGCGATGCCCCGCAAGGACGGGATGGAGCGGGGCGACCTGCTGAGCGCGAACGGCGGCATCTTCAAGCCCCAGGGCCAGGCACTCGCCGCCTCGGCGAAGAAGGACGTGAAGGTCCTCGTGGTCGGCAACCCGGCCAACACCAACGCGCTCATCGCGATGAACAACGCGAAGGGCCTCGACCCGCGCAGGTTCACCGCAATGACCCGGCTCGACCACAACCGCGCCGTGTCGCAGCTGGCCGCGAAGCTCGGAACGCCCGTGACCTCCATCAAGAAGATGACGATCTGGGGCAACCACTCGAGCACGCAGTACCCCGACCTGTTCCACTGCGAGGTCAACGGCAAGAACGCCGCCCAGTTGGTGAACGACCAGGCCTGGCTGGACGGCGAGTTCATCCCCACCGTCGCCAAGCGCGGCGCCGCGATCATCAAGGCGCGCGGGCTCTCGTCGGCGGCGTCCGCGGCGAACGCTGCCATCGACCACATGCGCTCGTGGGCACTCGGAACAGCCGAGGGTGACTGGGTCTCCATGGCGGTGCCGTCCGACGGCAGCTACGGCGTGCCGGAGGGACTGGTCTCGTCGTTCCCGTGCGTGTGCCGCAACGGCGAGTGGTCCATCGTGCAGGGTCTCGAGATCGACGCCTACAGCCGCGCCAAGATCGACGCCTCGGTCGCCGAACTCGCCGAGGAGCGCGACGAGGTGAAGAAGCTCGGGCTGATCTGATGGATCCCGCGGCCCTGGTCGACACGGACCGGTGGCCGCTGGACGACGACGCCCTCGCCGGGCGTCTCGGGCAGCAGTTCGCCCGCGAGCATGTCGTCGTGCTGCCCGGGTTCGTCAGGCAGGACGCACTGCCCGCTCTCGTCGAGGAGTGCGACCGCCTCGCCCGCGTCGCGTACCACACCACTTACAACGCGGACCTCGAGGTGGTCGCGTACGACCAGTTCCCCGCCGACAGCGCGATCCGCGCCCTGTACGAATGGGACCCGCTCATGGAGTTCGTGGCGAGAGTGCTGGGACAGGAGCGTCTCCACCGCTACGCCGACCCGTTCGGTGCCCTCAACCTCGCCGTCATGCGCGACGGCCACGAACTGGGGTGGCACTTCGACCAGACCGACTTCGTCGTGTCGATCGCGATCCAGCCGTCGCTCGGTGGCGGGCACTTCGAGAACGTCCCGCAGGTCCGTTCCGCCGACAACCCGAACGAGACAACGGTCGAGGCGGTGCGCCGGGGGGAGAGGGACGACCTGGTGCGGATCGAGCCGATGACGCCCGGCACGCTGATGCTCTTCAACGGCAGGTGGAGCCTGCACCGTGTCTCCCGCGTGACCGGGCCGGTCCCGCGCCACGTCGCGCTTCTCGCGTACGACACGAAGCCCGGCACAGACTCCGATGACGAACTCAAGCTCGGCCGCTACGGCAGGCTCCCCGCATGAGACCGTCCGGCCACGAGCCGTTCGTGGGCGAGGGGTTCGCGGGGGAGGGCGTGAACGCGGCCCACGTGAACATCGTCCTCGGGCACAGGACAGGCGACATCGGGAACGCATGGATGACGGCTCTCGCCACACCCCGGCAGGGACACGTCCCGTTCGTCGCGGTGGCGCGGCCGGGTGTGCCGGTGGTGCCGTTCACCCTGTTCGTCAACAAGGCAGCCGTCGCGAGCGAACGGCACGGCACGCTCACGTGGGGGGCGGCCCAGGCGGGACTCGCGGCCGGCACCGGAGCGGCGGTCAAGGAGAAGCTCCTGCCGCGCGACCTCGGCAGCCAGCTCGTCATCGCCGCGATGTGGGTTGACCCCGCCGCGGACGACGAGGAACTCGTGTTCGCGAACAACTCCCTTGCCACACTCGAGGCATTCCGCATGGCGGCCGCCGGCGGGCCCGCCGTCCGCGACGCCCTCGTCGCGATGCTCGACCCGGCCAACCCCTACTTCAGGCGGGGCTGACTCAGGCGTACTCGGTGCGTTCGCGCACGGAGTCGAACGCTTCGCTGAGCGCGGCGAACACGGGGTCGGCGCCCATCAGTTTCTGGATGTCGCCGCCGATGCGCACGAGTCCCTTCGCGAACGCCTCCTGGGCGGGCAGGGTGTGAGTGGCAACCCCGACCGCCGTGTCCCACGTCTGTTCCATCCGCACGTCCTCGCCCGGCGCCTGGCCGGCGCCGAAAGTGGCCGACCCGTCGCGCAGCTGCAGGTGATAGAGCACGTTGCCCTCGGGTCCGTCGGTGACCACCTGGGTGACGCCGAGCGTGATGGATCGCGCCAGTTCCTGCAGGCGGGTGTCGTCACGCACGGCCCCCGCCATCGCATCGATCCATTCCAGGCTGAGGTAGCGCATGCCGAACATTGTGCGCCGTGGGGGAGCGACCGACCAACTCCGTGCCCGGTCCGCAGCCGGGGTGCATCGCGTCACGGGAACGAAAAAAGGCCCGGGCCGCACGGCCCGGGCCTTTCTCAGTGCCTGTGGTCAGGAGATCGTGGCGCTCTGGCGCGACGACCGCACGACCGAAGCCGCGAGGACGATGGTTGCCACCGCCGCGATGGTGAGGCGGAGACCGTCCTTGTCCTGGTTCGAGATGATCGCGGGCAGCACGAGCAGCGACACCAGGTTCATCACCTTGATGAGCGGGTTCAGCGCCGGGCCGGCCGTGTCCTTGAACGGGTCACCGACGGTGTCAGCGATGACGGCCGCCTTGTACGGGTCGGAGCCCTTGCCGCCGTGGTTGCCGTCCTCGATGTACTTCTTGGCGTTGTCCCAGGAGCCACCGGCGTTGCTGAGGTAGTTGGCCATCAGCTGGCCGGTGAGGATGACCGCCGCGAGGAACCCGCCGAGTGCCTGCCAACCGATGCCGAAGCCGACGATGACGGGCGTGAGAACCGCCAGCAGGGCCGGGGTGGCCAGCTCGCGCAGCGACGCCTCCGTGCAGATGTCGATGACCGGGCCGTACTCCGGCTTCTTGGTGCCGGCCATGATGCCGCCGTCCTTGAACTGCTTGCGCACTTCCTGCACCACGACGCCGGCTGTGCGGCCGACGGCACGGATGGAGAGTGCGGAGAACAGGAACGGCACGGCGCCGCCGATGAGGAGACCGATGAAGATCTTCGGGTCGGCAACGTTGATGGCGAGCTCCGGGGCCTTGAAGACGCCGTCCGCGAGGTTCTTGATCTCGATGCCGAGTTCGGCACCGGCGATCTCGATGAACGAGGCGAACAGTGCGACAGCCGCGATGACGGCCGAGCCGATGGCGAAGCCCTTGGTGACGGCCTTCGTGGTGTTGCCCACCGCGTCCAGGCTGACCATGATCTTCTGCGGCTCGCCGTGGAACTCGCCCGACATCTCGGCGATGCCCGCCGCGTTGTCGGAGACGGGCCCGAACGTGTCCTCGGAGACGATGACGCCGGTGGTGGCGAGCATTCCCATGCCGCAGAGCGCCACGAGGTACAGCGAGAAGGTCAGGTTGCCGCCGCCGAGGCCCAGGGCCACGCCGATGGCGACCGCGATCGCGACGACCGCGTAGACCGAGCTCTCGAGTCCGTACGCGGTGCCCGACAGGATCGTGGTGGCCGGACCGGTCTCCGCGGACTCGGCAATCTCCCTCACGGGCTTGTGGTGCGTGGCGGTGTAGTACTCGGTGAGTCGGCTGACCAGCTGCGCGAGCACGAGACCGATGGCCACCGCGCCGAACACGCGCCACCCGGCGCCACCCATGAGCTCGACCTTGTCGCCTGCGGTTCCCTTTGCGTTGCCCACGTAGCCGAGGGACAGCAGGAGCGTGCCGATGAGGGTGAGCGAACCGGCCACGAGGAAGCCGCGGTTGATCGGCTTGAGTGCGTCGGTCTCGCCCTCATTCGCCTTGACGGCGAAGACACCTGCGATCGATGCGACGACTCCGATGGCGCGGGCCGCGAGCGGGAACACGAGGCCCATCGCCGGGTTGAGGCCGATCGAGTTGAACGCGGCCACGCCGAGGATGATCGAGGCAACCAGGGTCACCTCGTAGCTCTCGAACAGGTC
>RFZO01000018.1 GCA_009920715.1 Actinomycetota bacterium
CTGCGTCGTCGAAGGCGCTGAAGTCGAACACCGGGTCATCGGCACGACGCACGTTGGCCGCGCGGGCGTTCGGTGAGTCGATCCACCTGCGGGGCGGGGCGGCCAGGACGCGATTCGCCTGACGCACCATGTCCGGGCTGACTTCGGTGGGTGACAGGATGTTCCGCATCACCGCGCCCGTGAACGCGGGGTTCGCCACCCAGGACGCCTCAATGAAGGTGACGCCACCGGTCGGATCTTCGGACTCGTGCCCGCAGAGCTCTGAGATGATGCGCTGCTTCCCGGTGTTGTCGAAGTACTTGTTGAGCTTCTGGTACCGTACGTGCTCGCACATCTCGGTCTCGTCGACCGCGACGTTCCCACACTGGGTGCATGTCGTGTGCTCGACGTTGCAGTTGTGGACCGCGACGCCCTCGACGACATAGGAGTGGTCTTCCTCGACTTCCATGTCGTATACCCAGCCCGTATAGGACTCGGACTCGATGTACGACACGCGGGCCGGGTCGTGACCTGGACGCAGGAGTGCGTCCCCCAAAGTGAGTTCGTCCGCACGAACCTCAACCGCCTCGCCGTCTCGCACGACGAAGAACGGGTGGTTGTCCGTGGACACGATTTCGGACGGGACGCCGACAGCGTTGATGCGGCGGATGCCCCACCGACCGTGCCGAATCTGCTTGTTCAGCACCTTGCGGGCACGACCCTTGTGCGTGAGCACCATCTCATCGAGGACGACGTCCTCGATGGCGATGCGGCGGCCGTCCGCGAGGCTGACCTGCGTGCCGGGAAGGAAGCACCCCATCGACATCGCACCCAGCTTCCCCGACTCGATGTCGGCGATGAGGTCGGTGTGCTTGCGGTCGGTGGCGACCAGGATGTCGATGTAGAGGGACTCGCCCACGTCGCGGGGGACCGCGTCGATGATGCGACCCTTCGACAGGTCCTCGACCTGGACGTGCTCGAGGAAGTTGTGCGCCCCGACGAACGTGCGGTACGCCTTCATCAGCACCGGGCGCGTCCACGCGTCGCCGTTGTTGTTGACGTACTTCGAGCAGTTCGGGGTGATGAGGTAGTTGCCCCACCGACGGTTCACCGTCCGCCCACCCTCCTCGACCTTGCCGAGGCGGACGTTCGGGGTCGGGTCGGTGTCCACCGAGCACACGATGGTCGCGTGCGACAGCAGGTACCGGTCGGGGTCCAGGCGACCCTTGAGGATCTCGGACGCCTGAGCGACGAGGTCGCGGGACGCGGATGCGATGCGCGGTCCACCGGCACGGCGGACGCGTTCCCACCCGGCCTGACTGGCGAGTGAGTGGGTGACGACGGCGTTGGCATAGCGGCGGAAGGCCACGGTCACACCCCCACAGGTTCAGGCGTGATTATGTCGTCCTCACGGATGAGGAATAGGCACCCAGGGCACGCCAGGAGTCGGATACTGCGTCCATCCTCACGGGCGTAGTTGGTGTGGCGCAGGGGTGCATCGCCACCACATTTCGGGCAACAGTACGTGCCCGCATCCGTCTCGGAACGGGACGGACGGTACTTGCGGTCGCGGGCCGCCCAGTAGAGGGCCTGCTTCACGAACGCGGACGCCACGCGTCCGGCGACGGGGCCGCCGGACACGGGCACATTGGGCAACCCCCCGTTCACGGAGTTGTACCCGGACGGGGGGTCGACCTGACGCTTGTCATTGAGGCGGACGAGGTCCTCGACCGGGTACCGACGGCTTCCGTGCGCGAACTGCACCTCGGCCATGCCGATGCCCGGCCACAGTGCCACGATGCGTCCCGCCGAGTACTCAGTACCCTGCCCGTACGGCACGACGAGATCGCCGACCGAGAGCTCGGCGGCGATCTGCTGATAGTGGGATTCGGCGGCGTTGCGGCGCAAGATGGCGGTGCCTCGTGGGGTTCAGTGGGTGAACAGGTCGTAAGCGTCGGCGGCCTTCTTCGGGGCGGACTTGCCGCCCTTCTTCGGGGCCTCGACTTCCTCACCGGCCTCGATCACCTCGTCCTCGGACTTGTGCTTCGAGGCGGCGGTCTTCCCGATGGCCTTCTCCGCATCGCCGAGGGACTTGATGAGGGAGTCGGCGGCACCGTCGATGGCACCGGTGCCGAGCTTGAACAGGCTCATGATCTGACCGATCTTGTCGCCGATCCAGGCGCGGAACTTCAGGATGACGTCGAGGACACCGGCGGTGCGGGCGGACGCCGTCTTCGGGGCGTTCTCGACCTCGTACTTGAGGCCGCGCACGACGGGCTGGATGTGGGTGAGCTCCTCCCACACGGTGTCGGCGATGACGCCGACCTTGGCAGCGATTTCCGCGCCGAGTTCCGCCTCGATGCGGCCGAACAGGTCACCGCCCTTCTCCTTGAGGCTCTCGGTGTCCGTGGACCGCATCTGCTCGAAGCCGGGGCGCTTGCGCTCGGGGGCCTTCGTGTACTTGATGATGGCCGTGCGGACCTTGAGGATCGTCGCCTTCTGGCCGACGATGGTCTGGGGCAGGTTCTCCTTCAGCGTGGCGAGCACCTTCTTGTGCTCGGCCTCGAGGCCCTTCTGCTTCGTGAGCGCGGCGGAGGCGAGGGTCTCGATCTCGGCCTCGACCTCGGTGAGGGCGTTCTCGAGCTCGAGGAGCTTCTTGACGGCGGACTCAGCCTGCGTGTCCGTCAGCGTGCCGAGGGCGGCGAGTTTCGCCAGCTTCGCGAGGGACGCCTCGATGGATGCGAGCTTGGGGTCGGCCTTGCCTGCGGCGGCGTTCGCGGCGAGTTCGCCGGACTGCTGCTTCTCGGTGAGGGCGACGTACTTCTCCTGGGTGAAGTGGCCGCCCATCCACGGTTCGTCCGGGGGCGTGATGATTTCGAGCGGACCGGCCTTCATGTCGCCGATCTCGTTGGCGTCGAAACCCTGGTCGTCGGGGCCGGGCTCGATGGACGTGCCCGTCTCGTCGATGGCGGCCTTCTTCTTGCCGGCGGTGGCGAGGACTTCATCGTCCTCGGCGTCCTCATCACCCTCGGCGGCGAGCCGGGTGGCGTACTTCTCGATGTGGTCGGAGAGGAGGTCGCACCGGTACGCGAAGTCGTGGGCGATCTTCTCCGGAACGCCGAGGGCGGCGGCACGGTTCTGGAACAGGGTTGCGATCTTGTCGAGGTCCGTCGTCACGTTGGCGGCCCCGCGGCGGGTCAGCTTGGCCATGAATTGCTCCTGAGGGAGGGAATGGATAGGCGCGCGGGCATGGACGGCCCTTGCCACATAGGCAGTGGGTATAGGCCGACTACCATAGGCCCGAATGAATCACTACCCATTGTCCTTGTAGTTGAGTGAGAGGTCGCGGTCCCGCCCACCCGTGTCGGGATCGGACACCCGCATCCGCTCCCGCTTCGAGTCGTCGCGGGACGGCTTCAGCTTCGGGGACTTCCGCACGAGGCGTTCGGCCTCGTCGTCCTCCCGCTCCGCCTCCGTCTTCGTGGCGGTGCGAGGTGCGACGTCCCAGTGGGACTCCCCACGTTCGATGTGGGCGGCGTAATCGTGGGAAGGATTACCGCGATGGTGGTAGTTCGAGATGTACGTGTGGGCCTCCGCCATGCGCCCGTCGTCGCACCGGACATCGACCTTGACCCGGCGGTAGTGACCACTGGGCACGCCCTCGTACTCGTCCAGGTGATCGAACCCGTGTGTCGGGACACGGTACAAGAACCCCTGCACCTCCGACCCATCGGACGGCTCGACATTCTCCTTCGCCCCAGGCGTGCCGTCGGGGATGTCCACGAACCGGGTGCGGTACCCGGGCAGGACCGCACGACCGACGGGCACCGAGTCGGGGATGCGGTGCGAGAACGCTACGGGGTCCAGGTTCGATCCGTAGGCGAAGTAGAGTTCGGTCGCGGTGGCCGCCTTCTTGTCCAGGCGGTCGAGGACCGTGCCGTCCTTCATGTAGGCGTCCTCGAGCCACGGGACGAGGTACTGGTTCTTCAGGGTGGACGGCTCGTGACCCACCGCCTCGGCGGTCGCCTCGAGTGCCTCCTTGAACTCCCCCTTCAGGATGGCGTCGCGTTCCTTCCGGGGACGGGGGAGGTCGGGGCCTTCGCGGCGCAGGGCGCGCAGACGCTCCTGCATTTCGCGGTTCGCGTGCAGCCCCCGCAAGTCCTTCGCGGTGATGCCGAACTCGCGCAGGTAGTCGTTGACCATGCTGGGGGTGACCCCACCACACAGCGCATCATCACCTTGCTTGCCTTTGACGGCTTTTTTCAGGGCTTTCAGCAAGAGAGGGTCGTTCACGGTCTTTTCGTGCTTGACCCCCGACTTACCAGTGTATCGGATTGTCGCCCCCCCTTTGCCGAAAGTCAGATGCTTGACCAGCCAGCCGGTCACCCCGAAATGCCCGTCCTCTGCCGACGAGGGGTTCCCCACTCTCTCAAATGTGTGGTCGATGAGGGCGACGCCCAGGGCGGTCAACCGGGTCTCGACGTCGTCCGACTTGAGGTCGGCCTTGACCCGCTTCCGCAGGTCGCCGATGGACTTCCGCAGGCCCTCGATGCGCTCCGCCTTGTCCTTGTGCCGGTTCATCACCTGGCGGGGGCCGTAGACGTAGACGGTGGTGGTGCCCGACCCGTCCGCCTTCGGCACCTCCTTCTTGTCCTTGTACCTGGGGCGGGTCGCGGCGGTGCGTCCCCACTGACGGGTCAGGAGTCCACCATAGAGGGCGTCCGACTGCTGCCGGGTGCCGAACTCGGCGACGAAGTCGGCGACCGTCGGACGGCGGGTATTCGACCCGATCCCCAGGGTCATCGTGTCCGACTCGGGGTCGATGTCGCGCCGCGCGAGGACGCAGTCGACCAGGATGCCGACGACGGCCTGCATGGCACGGTCGGACGCCCCGCGGGGTCCCGTTTCCACCGTGTAGGCGTTCACGAGGCGTACCCACCCCAGGGTGTCCGTCAGGTACCGGGCCGGGCCGTACCCCTGGGCCATGAACGCGTCGTCGTCGTCGAGGTGTCGGTTCGCCCACTCGGAGTGCGTCTGGCCGGGCGGGACGGGGATGACATCGCCGTCGGGGGTAATCCACGCCGTGGACATCGCGTTCGGGTTGCACGCACCGCCGGCCCACGCCACGCGGGACGCCGACGCGATTCGTACACCGTCGCCCAGGACGGAACGCAGCATCCCCAGCACCACGTCGGGGACGGCCTTTGTCCCGTAAGCGACGAGGTTGCCCACCGCCTCACAAAACGCTTCCTCGGCGTTCTTGCCCGCATACCCGGTGATGGGGTGAACAGGCACGCGCACGACGGGGTTGCCGCCGTGTTCGAGGTACTCCCGGATGCGGTCGGCGAACAGGAAGTCGTCTTTGCGGTACGACGGGTCGTGCATCAACGTAGACAACTGGAGGTGGAGGATGGGGTCGTCCGCCATTAGGGACTTGTCGAAAACGTCGCTCGCGCCGATGCGGTCCATTACGGCCAAGGCTTCGCGCAGATTCAAGTCCCGGTAGTCCCCACGGACGAACTGCGACCACGCCGAGAAGGCGTCCTTGGACAGGACGGTGTGGACGATGTGGTGCCCGACCTCATGCGCCAGGGTCTTCACGAAACGGTCTATGTCGTCGCCTATGACCCACGGGGTGATGTTCACTCGACCGTTGTAAGCGTAATACCCAGCGACATCGCCGCCCGTTGTTGGCTCGAACGTCCACTCGATGAAGATGGGAGGGGTGTGCTTGAGAACGACAGGGGCACGGGCTGCCGCTCCCTTGCGATACCGTTCCAACCCCGCACGAACGGCTGCGAGCTTTTCCTTGTAGGGGGATTCAGCGAACCCTCGGAACACCACCCGGAATCCGGCGAGGCTGACAATCTCCTCGTCGGGGGTGACAACTTCAAGGGGACGTTGACCCCCACGCCACGAGTTCAACCACTCCGCGTACCGACCCAATGTGTCCCACGCCTTGCGGGCCTTTTCCCGCAAGCGACGCGCCCATTTTGCTGCATCAACCTTCCACTTGGCTACGGTGGCGGCCTCCGCCTCCGCACGTGTCGAAAGGGGGTATCGGTCGTGGTACCGTTGCGCCTCACGGATTGCGTCCTCTCGGGTTGCGGCATACCCACGGTCGAGGTAGAAATTGACCGTCTCCTCGAACGCCTGCTCGGGGGGCTTCCAAGGGTTCCCACGGGAGTCGGTGAGCTGGAGGTCACGGCGGGGGGCACCATTGAGTTCATAGCCGAACTCCCACATGGGGGCCAAGGCCCGTTCCAGGTACGCCTGTGCGTCACCCTTGTCGGGCGGGTTCGGGTTGTACGCGGAATCGTACGGCCGGTCGGCATCCCTCAGCCGAGCTTCGAGGTCCTGACGAAGGGTGGCGGTGAACGTGTCGAACTGGTCCCGCCACTGTTTGATAGCGGAGGTGACCTTCTGGACATCCTCAATGGTGGACACCCCCTCGGCCGCCTTGGCCAACAGCAGGGTGTCCCGACGGAACCGGGCGAGGAGTGCCGGATCCAGTGTATCTGTGCGGGCGATGCGGGTCATTGGCGCTCCATCAGCATGTCGAACATGCGGTCACTGAGGCGGCGGTCGGCATACCGTTCGACGAAGTCGGACACGGAGTACACCTCCGCCAGACCATCATCTTCCTCGAGGTAGATCAAAGGCTCGAACACATCGACGGTGCGGTTGGAAACCGCGCACCCCACGACCAGCTCGGCGGTCGCACGCCACGCTGCGGGTGACGGGGTGCGGTCGGACCACACGTTGATGTTGGTGAAGTTGGCGAAGCGAATCCACCCCATCTTCAGTAGGGTGTGCGTTGCGGAGGCACCCGACGCCTTGTAGTCATCGCGAAGCGACGGCACACCCAGGATGTAGGTGATGCCCCACGACTCGTGGCCGTGGGGCGTCGGGTGTACCTTCCCGTTCGGATCGATCCAGGCGTACGACACCCCGACGGGGTTGCACGCATTGGACGCAGTTCGGAACCACCGGGTGGCGACGCGGGACGTGATGGGCTGACGAACCCACACGCCGCCGTCCCGTGGTACCCACCCGTGACGGGTGTACCACGCCTTCAGGTCGGACATCTTCAGGGAGTTGTCGAGCCTGCCGAACGGCTTGGGGGTCAACCAGATGGCGACACCGTGCTTGTCCGCAAGGCGGGTGACCTCCCGCAGCACGTACGACGCCTGACCCTTCCCTCGACCTTCGGGGGATGAGATGGTCTTGAGCCACACCGGTGCGGCGTGGTGGGGCGTGAACGACAGGGCGGTGAGGATGATCGGCATCCGTTCGCCGGCGTCGTCCGCGTAGGACCACACCCGTTCCCGTGGGTCGATGGGGTTGTCGAAGGTCAGGGACTCGTAGTCGGAGAAGAACGCCCTGACCTCCGGGGTCAGGGCGTGACGCCGTAGTGTGATGATGTCCGACATGCTCAGATCCCCCCGCGGGCGATGGTGGGCACGATGGCCTTTCGGATGGCCCGAGCACGCTGCCCGACGACCGCGAGGTCGGTACCGGCGCGGAGAGACGCCCCCAGGGCACGGATGTCCGCCGACAGGGTCGGGGGTGCGGGGTTGTCGCCGTCGAGCGTGTCCGCCTCGTCGGAGAACGCCTCCGCCGTCAGGAGGTGCTTCCAGATGCAGTCGGGGCACCGCCGGTCGGCGTGCAGGAGGTGGTCCTCGAGCAGGATGAGGTGCTTCGCCACCTCGCGGAGGTTGAAGGCCGGCTCCTGGAGCGGTAGGAGACCCCCGTGGGCCTTCTTGCGGCGCACGGTGTCGAACTTCCCGTCGTCGTCGAGGTCGGTGTACTCGAACACCTTGAGCTTGACCTTCGGCTCGTACCCCTTCGGGAGGTTCCGCTTGTAGCCGAGGTACTCGACCTGCTTCGGCACGAGGTAGAACAGCAGCGTGCGGCTGTCGAGGTCCATCACGACCTGGGACGTCGTACGCATCCCGTCGGTCAGCTTCACCATGTTCAGGGGATCGGAACGGTCGGGGCGGCGACGTCCGTAGATGGACGGGGCGATGCCCTCGGGGCCGTCGACCTCGCGGAGGGTACGCATCGCCTGGTCGCGGCGGGCGAGGGACGACAGGTAGTTGTCGCCGTCCTTCTCGGTGTACCCGGCGTCCGAGTAGAACTGGCCGTGGTTGGTGCGGACGTGGCGACGCCCGTTCGGGAGGCGGCGGACGTGGAAGTCGTGGCCGCGCCAGGTCGCCTCGAGTGAGTAGGTCGTGTCCTTGTCGGCGATGATTGTGTGGCCTCGGAGTCCGCCGAGGTGGGACTGGATGGTGCCGACGGCCTGCTCGATGTTGCGGGCCTCGAGGGCCTTCAGGACGCGCTTCCCGTCCTTCAGCGTGTTCAGCGTGGTGTGGTCACCCTTCCCCTTGCCGGGGACGACCTTGCTCGCCTTGCCCTGTTTCTCGTCCTCGCGCACGGCGAGGGCGGCGTTCACGATGCCGATGCCGAACTCGTTGATGCCCTCGCACCACCCGGTGGTCTCGTCCTTCATGTAGAGGACCTCGACCCCGCCGAGGATCTCGTGGTAGATGCGGACCTCGGGCGTGTAGTTGCGGTCGCGGTTCTTGAACAGGCACTTCACCCCGCCGAACTCGCCGACGGCGATGATGCAGGCCTCCCGCGTCATGGACGCGAGGTGTCGACTTGCGACGCGGTGTGTGAACGTGTGCATGTGCGTATCCTCCCTACCGACCGAACCAGGATGCGACCAGGGACAGTTCGGCCTGTTCGGCCGTCTCCCCCAGTACGATGGTCTTGAACGCCGCCAGGTTCGACCCGGTCAGGTTGCCCAGGCAGAACAGCGACAGCGACTCGCAGAAGTGTTCCTCGGCGTCCGTCGCCGCGTACGGCGTCGGGAACGACGACTGGAGGGCACGACTCCGAAGGACCTTGACGAGTTGGTGCTTGTAGATGGTGCCCGTCAGGCCGCCGTCCATTTGTACGAGGTACGCTCCCGTCGACGGGCTGAAGTCGAGGACCTTCGGGTGACCGCCGACGTAGTCCAAGACATCGCCGACCTTCGGGAACTCGTAGGTCGGTGACGCATACGACATCTCGGTGTGGTGGCTGGACCACGCCCGCTTCGCGTCGTTCGACATGAACTTCCGCCAGTAGCGGTGGCCGAACTCGTGGATGGTGGCGCGGAGCTGATGTTCGGCGAACCGCTTGACCGACAGGACCTCGATGATGTCCCGGTCGGGGAAGTACCACGCCGCGAGGGTCTTCTTCCGGGCCACTTCGCCGACGATGAACACGTCGCCGTACAGGACCTTCGTGATGCTCGGAACCCCCGAGTCGCTCAGGGCGCGGGTGGCGCGGCGGACGAGGTCGACCGACTGCGCCGGGTCCTGCGCCGTCTGGTTCACGACGCGGACGGACCCGATGAGCGTCACCGCACCGGGGGCATCCCCCTCGGGGGGTGCCGCATCGGCGACGTTCGGCCACGACCCCACGTCGTACATCATGCGGAGCATGGCGATGTTCTTGCCGAACCAGGTCGGGTAGTCGAACTTGCGGGTGCGGGCGAACTCGCGCCGCGCCACCTCGAACGTGCGGCGGTGCTGCGCCGGCACCTGCTTCACCTGGGCGGCCAGGTACGCCAGGGTGCGGCCGTGAATGAACGTCGTGAAGGCGGAGGTCGCGGGGACGGTGGCGTTGCCGGCAGCCCACGTCTCGGGGGTGTCCCCGTAACGGGCCATCGTCCGCATCGCGTCGTCGAACTCCCGACGGTACATGACGAGGTTGTGGTCGAACTCCGCCTGGACCTGCTCGGGGGTCGACATGTCGGAACGGCTGAACATCCCGGCGACGCGGGCCTCGCCGATGCCGAAGTCGGACGGCCCGCACGCGAGCGGGATGGCGTTTTCGTGGATGTTGTGGACGACGACCTTGATGTCGCTTCGACCCAAGGCGGCCGAAGCTGCGGCCAGGTACGCCGCGTAGTGCGACTGGTTCTCGTTCTCCCAGATGGTCACCTCGCTGACCGTGTTGTGGCCCGCGAGGAGTTGACCCAGGGCGAGGGTCTTGAACTTCGACGCCGACATGCCGGGGTTGAACATCATCTTGTCGAAACGGATGCCCTTCTGGGCGAGGAGCTCCGCGACGCGGTCGGCATGTACCTTCACCCGACCCGTGATGAGGACGGAGTAGGTATTGCGGTCGTGCGTGTCTTCCTGGGCAGCCTGAACCGCCTTGTTGATCCAGTACTCGTTGCCGGGGTGGTCGGGCACGCACGGCTCGTCGAGGGACTCGGGGCGGGAGAAGAACGAGTACGGACGCTGGTCGGGCCACCAGTCGGGGGTCTTCTCCCACGACTTGAACAGCGTCCCGTCGAAGTCGTACATGACGATGCGGTTGTAGGTCTTGGCGACGCGGAGGGTGTGTCCCCACGCGGCCTCGAGGTCCGACGATGCCTTCTTCCCCTTGTCCTTCTCGGCCTCGTCGGCGGCATCCATCTGGTCGCGCACCTTCTCGGCCCACCGCCGCCCAGGGTCACCACCCCAGAGCAGCCAGGCCACGTACCCCTTCGCGTTCCACGGCGCTCCCTTCTTGTCGGCGGGGATGTCCTTGTTCTTTTCGTGACGGGAGAAGAACGCCACCATCTGCCGGATGACGTCCGGACTGACCGTGTCACGGTTCTTCAGGTTCACGGCGCGCTGCACGCCGGACCCGATGCCCTCCTTGGCGGCCTGCGCCGGGGTGAACCCACCGCGGTTCGACGGGCTCGCCTTCTGGCGGAGCTCGAGCCCCTTCTCGGCCGCCTCGGCGACGGACTTCGGCGGCGTGAAGTCGATGTGGTCGTACTTCTTCGGGGCGGCGGCCAGGCGGTCCATGTGTCGGTCTCCGGCCACACGGGACACCCCGGACAGGGCGGCACGAACGGCGTCGGTCAATGCGATGGCGTCCGACGCGAGGGTCGGGTCGTCAAGCAGCGCGTCCCGAGCGATGGGGGCGATGCGGCCACGGTCGACCGGCTTCAAGTTGAACTCGCGGATGAGGGCGTCGTTGTCGACGGGCGGACGCTGCAGCGCGTTCGACAGCAACTCCGCGTCGATCTCCGACAGCCCCGTCACGACCTCGACGAACAGTGCCCGCTGGACGGGGGTGAGTGCCTTCACGGGGGTGGGGTCCTGCAGTCCGTGGGACAGGAGGTCGGCGACCAGGTGCGCCGGCTTCCCGCGCAACTCGCGCTCGAGGTACGACCGGAACGGCGGGGTGCGGGACACCATGCCGACGATGGCGTCGATGAGGCCCAGGTCCCGCATCAGGGGCAGGACGCGGCGGGCGTACGGCTTCTCAATGACGTCGTGGACGAGTAGGGTCGCGATGGCCTCCCACGGGGCCTGAGCGATGCGACCCGCGTTGCGGCGGACGGACGCGGCCACGTCGGGGGGCACCTTGAACCCGTACCGACCGACGAACTTGATGAGCCGCAGCATACGGGTCGGGTCGTCGGCGAACACGATGTCGGGGTCACGGGGGCACCGCATGACCCCTTCCCGCAGGTCACGAAGCCCACACCCGGTCAGGTCGATGACCTCAGCCTTGTCCGGCCCGTGGGTCAGGTCGCGGAGCCGCCAGAGCATGGTATTGAACGTGAACTCACGACGTTCGACGTCCTCGGTGATGGTGGCCGGCTGGACGTCGGTGGGCTTGTACCCCTTGCCCGCGTCGGCACCCGCGCCGTAGGACTCCTTGCGGGCGTTGGCGATCTCGATGACCTCGCCCGACAGGTCGTGCCCGTCGAGGACCCACGGCCCCTTGACCGTGATGATGGCCACCCCGTACTGGTTGGTGACGTAGGATGACGCCGTGGGGATGGCGCGGACGACGAGTTCGGCGAACCACGCTGAGTCGCGGCCACGGCCCAGGGCCACGGCGTCCACCACCACGTCGACGTCCTTGATGGGGCGTCCCATGACGAAGTCGCGCACGGCACCGCCGACGACGTACACATCGTCGGCGACCCCCGCCCGCACGGCGACGGAGGAAAGGAAGCGCATCAGGGCGATTTGAGCATCGTGACGGTCGGACAAGGGTGTAACACTCCGACACGCCGTGCATCATAGGCCCGTCACCGCATCAGGGGATGACCAACACCGCAGCGAGGGCGGACAACTCGTCCTTGGCGGCGGACGCCGCGACGCGGGCGACCGCGACCGCGTGCTTGCACGGGCCGTCGGTGAGCCCGCGCTGGGCCGCATCGGGGCACGAGCACTTCCAGGTGCGCTTCGGGGAGTGCCCGATGCGGACGCGGTAGGCGGTCGAGCCGTCGCTCGACCGGACGGCGGCGTGGACCGCCTCGGCCGTGATGACCAGGCCGTCCACGCGCACCGCCTGGGCGCGGGCCTGCCGCTTCGGGCAGGACACCTCGAACATCCGGTTGGCAGCCGCCTGGGCGGCTGCGAGGGCTTCGGCGCGGGATTGGATGTCTTTCATGGGTTCACCGTGGGTTCAGCACGGGTACACCGCCGACGCGGAAGTCGGACCTAACCAAACCGCCCGCCGCCCTCTTCCTTCGGCGGAGAGTGCTTGAGGCCGAGGTTCTTCGCCACCTTCGGCACGACGTCGGTCTCCTCGACGAGCTTGCGACCCACGTCCCCGTACATGTTCCGCAGCACCTCGTTGAAGGTGGAGTCGTTCGGGGTGAAGAAGTCCCGTTCGAGCTTCTCGCGGGTCGTGACGGGGTCGATGTTGAGGAGCTCGAGGATGACGTCGATGTCCAGGCTGCCCTTCTGGTACAGGTTGAACAGCGAGTCGAACGTGTCGGCGTTGTCGCGGAGCGCGAGGCGGGTGAACGACAAGCGCGGGTAGATGACCTGTTCGTTGCCATCGTCATCGAGTTCGACGAACCCCATGCGTTTGCACATCGGCTTGAACAGGTACTCCTCCGTGAAGTCCTGGAGGATCTCGCGTAGCAGCATGTACCGGGTGTTGATGACCTCGAGGCTGATCTTGTCGCCCGAGTAGGACGACTCGCCGGTCAGCAGCCCCTCGGTGACGCCGAGGCCGGCGTACAGCTCGCGGGCGAGGAGGTCCATCTCCCCCGACAGGTCGAGGAGACGCTGGTCCGACCCCATCTCCTCCCAGGTGATCTGGAAGTTGGCGATGATGCTGAAGTCGGGGTCCTGCAGGGCCAGGTCCACCTGCTCGCGGAGTGCGTCGGTGTCCGACGCGGCCATGTCCTCGGCGTACACGATTCGGATGGGCGTCATGTGCCGCGACGCGATGGACGCGTTCGCCTGGCGGAGCTTGTCGAAGTGGACGAGGGACTGGAGGCACCGCTCGAGGATGGAGTGCCCGCGCGGCTCGTAGTCCGACTTCTTGTTGGCCAGGTAGTGGACGAACGACCCGGCCTCGGGGTCGGTGTTCAGGGGGATGTTCGTACCCTCGCGCACCGCATTGACGACATCGGTCGGCATCGAGCCGACGACGCGCTGGGCACGCGTATCGCCACTGTCCGCCGCCTCGATGATCTTCTTGGTCTTCGCGTCGGGGACGAGTTCGATGAGCTTCTCGTCGGTGAAGTTGAACGCCTCCATGTGCGTCTGCTCGGGCGGCAGGCACCGGATGGACGTCCACCCCTTGTAGTTCTTCTTCAGCCACTCGATGGCGGCCGACTGGTCCTCCCGGAGGCGACGTTCCGTCCGCGCCTCGCCCGTGCCGTCGTCGCCGTCGACGATGACGTTGACCTCCTCGTACATGAGGCCCTCGGGCATCTCCGGGTTCGCGTCCTCGCACCACACGAACACCTCCCCGATGAGGTGCCACTCGTGGACGATGGCGAGGAGGCGGTGCAACAGGCCGATGCGACGCGCCCACCGCTCACACCACTCCGTCGCCTGGAGGGCGAGGTCGCGGTTCTTCGCCTTCGGGATGTTGAGCCGGACCTTCGACAGCGGCAGTTCGGTGTGCAGGTCGAGCGCCTGGCCCACAAACGGGTTCTTGCGGTAGAAGAACCGGTAGTAGTTCCACTGCTCGTACAGCGACTGCGGGAGTTCGAGGAAGTCGGTGGACAGCTCGGGCGAGTAGAAGTTGCCCGCCGTCGCCGACGTGGTGCCCGATGCGGACATGACCCCGTACGCCAGCTTCATCCCCGCCGTCTTCGGCAGGCGCTTCGGCTTGCCCGTCGTCACCTTCGGGCGGGGACGGACTCGCGCAACCTCGGTGGGGTCCTGGGGTTCGGTGAACGAAGTCGACGCAAGCCGCTTCGAGGTGTCGTCGGGGGTGTCACTCATTCGGCCACCTCATGCGACGTGGCGGGGCGTCTGGCAGTGGGTTTGGCATCTGGTTCACCCCCCACCGTACCGACGGGGCGGACGGCGCGGATGGCCTCGATGCACCGCTCGAGGTCCCGACGCGTCCGGGCAACCGCCCGCCGGGCGTCGTAGTCGCCGAACGACGCCCGACGCTGACCGTCGAGGGCGGCGAGCGCACGGCGCACGGCCCGCTCGGCGACCGCCAGTTCGGCGGCCACAGCGGCATCGTGCTCGGCGGATTCGGGTCGGAGTCGGCGCATCAGAAGTGTATGTCCACGCCCAGTCGGTTGTCGTTACGGGACGACGGTACCGCGGACACGAGTCCGATGGCGACCGGGGTGACGACCCCCGCGAGGGCGAGCTGGACGGGGGAGTCGTTGCACAGCAGGCCGTTCTCGCTGACGTACAGGGTGTCCATGAGCGAGTAGGTGATGGGGCCACCCGCGCGGACGCCGCCGGCGAGGGCGACCGTCTCGAACACCCGGAAGAAGGCGCGGGTGTTGTCCGCGATGATCGTCATCACGTTCTGGCCGCCGATGCCCGTGGCCGGTTGGAACGACGTCCAGTTCTGGTCGGAGCCGGGACCGATGCCGTAGGGCGGGGTGTAGGCGTAGTTCTCCGACGGGAACAGGAGGAACCCGCAGGTCGTGTTCCCGTCGGACCGCTCGACGACGAAATCGCCCTCGGTCGATGTGACGTAGGATACGAACGTGCCCCCGCGCCACAGGGCCGCGCGCAGGGTCGGGCCGACGGTGACCGGGAGGCGGAGGCCGGGGTACTGGAGCTCGACGTCCAGGGAGGTCGTTCCGGTGACGGTGGACATGTGCTATGGACTCCAGTTCGGTTTCGGGGTGAGGTGACCCTTCTTCGCCGCGACGCGCATGATGCGCTTCGCCAGGTCGACGTCGTCCACCGACCCACCGAATAGGCGCTCCCACGAACCCCCCGCACGGAGGAACACGGACGACACGCGGTCCAACTCCTCGGGGGTGGGACTGTACGACTTGTCCCCGCCGATGAGGGACGTGGCGACGGTCAGCAAGAACCGGTGACTGGCCTTCACGGGGCTCGTCGCGGACATCGACATCACCGACCTCCTTTCCGCCACGGGGGCGTCAGCATCGTTTCGAGTCGCGACGGGCCGCGACCCGTGCCGCCGATGCGGGGGGCGACGCCCCCACCGCCCGTGAACCGGGCGGGATCGGACGCGGGTGCGCGGGGCACCATGCGGTCGGGGTGACTGCCCGTCTGCATCGACTTCCTGCGTAGCGTGTACGCCGACATCGGGGCGGCACCGCGCTGACCAGGCAGGGTGCGGTGACCCGCGATGGTCGCGTTGTTGCCGATGCTCTGGGACGCCGCCCACACCATGCGTACCAGGGCGTCGGCGTGGTCGTCGTGCTTCCCGGCCATCTTCGGGGCCTCGACCATCGTGACGTACTTGGACTTGTACTCCGCCTGGAGCTCGAGGAGCTCGTTGATGTACAGGCAGTGCGACTCGCCGGGCGGGATGGGCCAGTCGTACAGCACGAGCCGCCGGTCGAACATCATGTCCTTGAAGTTCTGGAACATCTGGCTGTTGATCTGGGGGGACGACTTGAACGACTTGAACTGCCGCAGACCTTTGGCCGTCAACGCCTGTTCGAGGGGGATGCCGAGCCACTGGTCGAACATCCCCTCGGTGATGTAGAACCGCTTGGTGAAGTCGTGGATCCACTCCGCGACGTCCGTGAACTCGAGGCGCTCGCTGTCCGCGTAGTCGCCCTCGCCCGCCTTGATGCCCTCGACGAGGTCCACGACGATGCGGTTCTGCTCGTCGACGTGCCCGATGGCGATGGTCGAGTAGTCGCCGACGAGCGCGACGTCGATGCCCGCGATGTGGGGCTGGCGTGGCTGCGACCGGGTTCGGGGACGGGCGACGGGGTCGACGCAGGCGAGGAGGTCCTTGGAGTCCTCGATCCAGCCGCGCGTGCGGTCACTGAACTCCGCCCCGTACTCCGTGAAGAACACGCGGGGATCCTTGACGTACTCGGCCTCGAAGAACCCGGCGGGGACGGTGGGGTTCACCTCCCACGTCGGGGCCTGGATGCACAGGCGTTCCTCGCTGATCTTCGCCGACTGGAACCCGGTGTCGAACAGCTTGTAGAACAGACCCTGCCTGCCGAGAGGCGACGAGATGCTGATGACCTTCGACTCGACGCCGCCGATGGGGACGCGGGGGTCGTTCGGGTCCTTCCTCGAGAAGGCGGCTGACGACGGCACGACGGCGTTGTAGACCGCGTCGGCGGACGACTGACCGTCGTCGGTGAAGTGCGCGACCTCGTCCAGGATGATGACGATGTTACCGGCACCACGGAGGCCCTTGGCGACGCAGGAGCGGAACGTGACCTTGAGGGTCGCTTTCGCGGTCGGGTCGGTTCGGTACGACCCATACCGTTCGATGTCCTTCGGGGACTGGAACCGTGCGTACGACTGCGTGTTGTTCGCCGTGTACGGCATGAAGAACGAGCAGTTACGGAAGTGACCCGACACCTCCTGGTATAGGAGGCCCGCCTGGTCCTTGTCCGTTGCGACGGAGATGAGCTGGATGTTGTTCGACGCCGGTAGCCCGTAGTACCCCTGCGGGTCGCCCTTGTTGATGAGTCGATACGTCTCGTAGGCGGCGATGCAGGCCGAGATCGTGGTGTTGTGGTTCGTCATCCCGTTGGCGACGAACGCCGCCCCGTCGGGCACGTTCAGGTCGAACACGGGGGCCTCGCCGTGTTCGACCGACACCACCTCGTCGAAGGCGTAGTCGAGTTCGACGAGGTGTTCCAGGTGCGCGATGATCGCCGCATCCGCCCCAAGGCTCCGTGCGACGGGCAGGGCCGCCCGGAGTCGGTCGTACGTCAGGTCCACCCGTTCGCCGGGCTTGCACACAGGCCCGAGTGCAGCCCGAAGTACCGACCGCGCCCACCCGTCCCCGGGGGACGCCTTGGGGACGGACTTCAGGAGACGAACGATCCAGTCCTTCTGGTGGGGGATGGACTCGGAGTCCCCGCCCTCGCGGGTGGTGCGCGCAAGATTGGCCCGGAGGGGGCCGTTCTTCTTGTCCGAACGGAAGCCGATCTCGCGGTCGAACACGAGCCTGGAACGTCGACCGGCGATGGTGAGTTCGTAGTAGTTCCGGTCGTACCGACGGTTGTGCTTGACCCGGACGCGGCTCGTGACCCCGAAGTTCAGGAGGAGGATGCGGGTCTCGTCGGTCAGTCGGCGCGAGGCGGAGCAGAAGCTGACCGACCGTCCGTCCGACGACACGCTGCCGTCCGTCTCGAACAGACCCTGAAGGTAGGCACGGACGACGGGGCGGGGGGAGCGCAGAATGACCCAGGGGGTCGTTTTGGTGTCCGATGCGACGTCGTGCCGGTACCCGAGGTTGTGCAGGAAGTCGCGCAGCGCGCGGTCGGACGCCCGAACCGAACCCGTGCGGGTCGTGCGGCGGTCGGGGGAGTAGGACACTTTGCCGACCGTGCGGGTGAACAGGTCGGTGAGTTCGGCGAACGTCTCCGGGTGTTCAACCGCGACGGACAGTCCCGTCCGACTGGTCCAGTTGCCGTCGCCGACGAGGTACCCGATCAGCAGCCCCCAGTCCTCGTTCAGGACATCGGGCTGCACCGAAGCCGACCGACGCTTCGGAGTGACGTGGTACGGCCGCAGGTCCACGGGTTCGGACGACCACAGGTCGGCCCCCCGGTGGGTGCAGATGGACGTGCCGACCTGGATCTCGTCAAGGCGGCACCAGTCGATGGTGCCGTCCGGACGCACGACCTTGATGCGGTGCTTGCCCGTGCCCTCGACGACCGCACCCGCGTGGGTGCGGACGCGGAACGTGGGTTGGACCCCGCCGTTGTAGAAGTACGCCGACCGCGACCGCCGCACGCCCTCCTGTGCGACGCCGACGTCCAGCGGCTGGAATTCGGAACCATTCGGATCGCCGAGTTCGTCGATGCGTCGGACGCCGCCGTCGGTGAGGACGAGGGTGTCGCCGACCACGCACTTGCCCGCACGCCGTCCGACGCTAAGCACCATTTCTCGGCGTTCTTTGCCGGGATCGACTTCACGGATGTTGGACCGACCCTCGTCATGCAGCAGCTTGAGGTAGTCCGCCTCGGTCATCTTGCGTTCGGTGGTCCGACGCCAGTCCGTGAACGTCAGTTCACGGATGCGGTCCTCAAGGGGTAGGCCGTAGTAGGTCTTGAGGATGACCTTCTGGATCGGGAACAGGCGCATGTTGAGGCCCCACGGAGCCTCGATGAACGTGATGATGTCGACGACCGAACGGCCACCGGACGCGGATGCGCGCCCCGCACCGAGGGCGATCTCGGCGAGACTCATCGGTTCACCCGTCCGTCATGCGTTTGACCGCCTCGCGCTGCCAGTCCCCGTCGAGCTTCTTCGACAGACCCGCAAACACGGTCTCGATCATCTCGGGTCGCTCCCCGGCAGACGTGAGCGCCTCCTTGAAGGTCTCCATGATGAACCCGAACAGCCGCTTGAACGCGGGGCTGTCCATGTCGACGCCCTGGGCGGCGATCTGGTCCTTCCGCTTCAGCCACGAGTCGCCGATGGCCTTCAGGGCACCGATGCGGCGCACGGACACCTGGGAGGTCGGCTGTCCACGACGTTCCATCTCCTGCCGCTCGAACCCGAGGGCGGCGGCCTCCTCGGCGATGCCGACCATGACGAAGTCGAGGACGGCGGCGGACTCCGGGTTCGCCTTGACGACCTCGAGGAGGTCGTCGTCGTTCAGCGCAGCCCGGCGCTGCTTCATCACCTCGCCGACGGCCTCGTTGATGGGCTGCAGTTCGGCCTTCTGCGGGCGGCCGGGGGCACCGTTCATCACGACGAGGTCGCCGCCTGAGTTGAACACAAGGGTGTCGTTGTCGGCGAGTTCTTCCCGCTTGCGGAACCGCTGCTTGCCCTGCTCGTCGATGACCTGGATGCGGGTCACCTCTGGCGGGAGTTCGGATAGTAGGACCTCGCGGTCCTTCGGGGTCAGTTTGCGCTTCGTGTTCATGGTCGACCTCGTCAGGGGAGGATGTCGGGGGGTCCGATGTACGGCTGTCCGCCCGACAGGTACCAGGTGTTCGGGGCCAAAGTGTAGTTGCGGACGGTGCCGACGTACTCGGCGTCCGCGAAGGTGTTGTCTCCGTTCGGTCCTGGGGGGACCGTGACGGTGACGACGGGTCCGACAGCAGAAGCAGCGTACCCGTTGATGCCGTCGATGGCGGCGGCGATGGCCGTGGCCGTGGCGTTCACACCACCACCGACCACGAAGTCAACCCCCGACGTAAACGAATAGTCCCCGATGAACAGGGTGGCGGCGTCAGAGAAGTCGTTGTCGATGACCGTGATGTCCACCGACGCACGGACGTACGAACCGGTCAGCTTCCCGAGGAGGGTGTGCGTGCCGGGTGAGCGACGGTCGAAATTGCGACCGTACTCGAAGATGCGGGTGTAGACGCCGCCGATGCGGGACACCTCGGGGAGGTTCTGACGGGCGAACCCCGTGCGGACCTTCACGGGGTTGAGCCCCAGACTCGGGTCACCGGCACCCTCGATGTTGGACACGAGGATGTTCGGGGTGCGTTGTGCGGTGATGAGTCGGGACACGGGTCACCTCCGGGGTGCGAAAGTCCAGGACGCCAGGCGGTGGCCGGGGCCGTCGTCGTCGTAGTCGTCGTCGGACGGGTCGATGACCGTCCCGTCGGCGAGGATGATGTCGTCGTTCGTGGGGTCGATGCGACGGTGCTTCGGCACGTCCGCGTGCCCCTGCGGGACACCGGGGTCCGTAGGATGCTCCGTCTCTACCAGGTACCGGTTGAGCGTGCTGAACTCAGCGGCACCGGGCTTCTCGCGGATGTCCGTCGGGGTCGGGGGCGCGATGGTCGAGCGCCACTTCTCCTCGGTGAGTTCGGACCGCCTGAGACCCTCATCCTTGCCGGCGGAGGCGGCGATGGCGGGGACGTTGCTGATCGCCTTCGAGTGGGCGAACTCGCGGACCTCGCGTCGCTCGGGGTTGTCGAAGAACATGTGCTCGGCCGTCGGCACCTTGTGGGTCACCTTGGCGACGCGGTCGGTACCCGTGCCGCTGAGGACCTGCTGGAGGAGGTACTGGTTCGTCTCGTGCGCCGACGCGGTGGCCATCAGCCAGTCGTCGAGGCCGAGGGTCATCATCCCCGCTTCCTTGATGCCGTCGTACGCCGCCTTGATGTACTGCTGGACCGCCTCCTCCGTCCGCAACCCACGGACGTGGTGGTCCTCCCCGTAGAACGCGAACGCGTTGAGGTGCGTGCTGATGAGGCCCGCCTGCCCCTGGATGTCCACACTGACCGGACCCACATACCCGACGATCTTCTCGGCGAGGGCGTCGATCTCGCCCTGAACGGACTCGTACAGGCGCTGGAACAGGAGGTGGTTCCCGTAGTAGGTCGGCCCCTTCGTCTGCCAGTGGGAGGTCTGGTACGACAGGTACATCGCACGCAGGTACGACAGCAGGTTGACGAGGTGCTTCACCACCACGTCGGTCTGTTCGCGGGAACCGGTCATGTATGAACGACGACGCATGTGTCCATTCCCCCTTTCAGCGGCCATAGGCGGCACCGGTCTGGGCCAGGGGAACCCCATCCCACGAGTAGGCACCCTCATACGTGCTGATACTGACATAGATGGTACCCTTCCACGAGGATTTGATCTTGCGCCGGAGTGGGGCACCCGTGTACTGGCCGGGGACCGGGATGACGTAGTCCTCAGGACCGGAACTCCGGATCACCTTCTTCCCGAGCTCGCGAAGGACGACCATCGACCCGCTGACCTGAACGATCTCGTAGAAGTCGATGTTGGTCTGGTCGTACCCCCACGACGAATAGAGGATGTCGCCGACTCGTGGGGCCGTGGCGGGTTCGGATGCGGATGCCTCCTTCACCAGGGGGAGGAGGTGTTCACGGAGTTCGGGGCGGGAGTGCGCCAGGCGGATGATGCGTCCACGGAGGGCGGTGTCGTTGGACGCCGCCACGCGGACGGACTTCCCGAGCTTCTCGACCTGGCCGATGAGCCACTCGGTCGCCTTCGTGCCGTACCCCTCGCGGTCGTACGCCTGGTGCGACCGACCGCTCTGGCCGGGGAATTCCACACCGCGCATACGGTCGAAGTCCACCGTGCCGTGCGGGGTGGTCGCGTAGAACTCGCCGAACCCCATGTGCTCGAGAGACACGCCGGGGATGCTGAGGGAGTTCAGGAACGCGGTGTCGACGTAGAACTTGCCGTTGATGACGGTATGGGCCATGTGTGTATCCTCACTCGATTTCGATTCCGCCGAACAGGTACTCCCCGACGGCTTCGGTTTCAGGCATGTCGTCCACGACGACATTGTCCAGGTCGGTGTCCTGCCCGAGGTTGAACTCGGACTGGTCATAAGTGTTGGCGAACAGGGACGCCGTCGCCTCGTGGTCGGGGGCGTCGGCCAGCCGGATCATGTCGCGCTGGTGCTTCGCCGGGTCGGCGACCACCTCGGACGCGGACGCGACGAGCGGCTTCCCGTACATGGAGCACGCGACCTGACCGTCGGCGCGGGCCACGCGGTGAACGCACCCGCCGCACTTCGCCGGCATCTCGAGGACGGTGGGGACGCCGCTCGCGCGGTGGTGCCGGGCACCCTCCTCGCAGCCGCCCGTGCCGACCTTCGTGGCGTACGCCTCGGCGTCGACGTAGACGTGGCCCGACAGACCCTCGTGCGCCCGACGGAGGGACGCGACCACGTCGGTGCCCGCCGTGCGGACGCCGGACGCGAACCGCGTCGCGATGCGGGCGTCGAGTTCCGATCCGGCGACGCCCTCCGCCATC
>RFZO01000171.1 GCA_009920715.1 Actinomycetota bacterium
GCTGACATCACCGCCAAGACCCTCACCGTCACCGGCATCACCGCCGCAAACAAGATCTACGACGCGTCCCGCACCGCCAACGTCACCGCGAACAACCCCGCGTTCGTCGGGGTCGAGTCCGGTGACACCGTCACTATCGACACCTCATCAATCACCGGCCTGTTCGCGACGGCGGATGTCGGTTCGTCAATCCCCGTCCAGATAGCAGGAGTTGCCAAGAGCGGCGGGGACGCAGGCAACTACGTCATCACCCAGCCCACGCTGACGGCCGGCATCACCCAGGCCTCCCCGGGCCTCACGTGGTCCACCCCGGCGGCGATCACGTTCGGGACCTCCCTCGGTGCGGCCCACAACAATGCGACTGCCTCGGTCACCGGCAACTACGTCTATTCGCCCGTCAGCGGCACCCGCCTCGACGCGGGAACGCACACACTGTCGGTCACCTTCACCCCCACCAGCAGCAACTACGCCTCCGGGGCCGCGACCGTGCAGATCCAGGTCAACCCGCGCGACCTGACTGTCACGGCCACGGATGTGGACATCACGTACGGCGGCACGGTCACGCCCGGCTTCTCGGTGTCGGGTCTCTCCTCCCCGGACAGCATCGGCACGGTCAGCTATGCATTCGCGGGCACGGGTTCGACAACCTACGCATCGAGTGCCACGGCCCCCACGAATGCCGGCTCGTACACGGTCACCCCTTCGGCAGCCTCCATGTCCGCCGGCTCCCTCGCCAACTATTCGGTCACGTATGTGGCCGGCGACCTCACGATTGCCCGCGCCGCCCAGGGGACACTCGTGGCGACTGCCGGATCCACGGTCCTCACATATTCCGCTCCCACCAAGGCGACCACCACCCTCGGGACCACGGGCGGCAGCGGCGACGGAGCGGTGTCGTTCGCGGTGGTCGGAGGCCCCGGTTCGGCGTGCTCGATCAACGGAACCACACTGACCGTCGAGTCGGCGGGCACTTGCGAGGTCACCGCGACAAAGGCCCAGGGCACTAATCACCTGGCGACGACTTCCGCACCTATCGCCTTCACACTGAACAAGGCATCCCAGACCGTCTCCCTTGCCGCAGTCAGCGACAGGACGTACGGCGACGCCAGTTTCTCGGTGACGACCTCGTCCAGTTCCGGACTCACCGTCTCCCTGCAGGTTGGCCCCTCGTCCGTGTGCGACAACCCGTCTGGACACACGGTGAGGATCGTCTCGGTCGGCTCCTGCACCATCGACGCCGTCCAGTCAGGCAACGGCAACTACCTGTCGGCGGCCACGCAATCGCGGACTTTCGCGGTCAATCCGAAGACCCTCACGGTCTCAGGCCTCTCGGCGAGCAACCGCGTCTACGACGGGTCGACGTCCGCGACGGCCCTCATCGCACCTCATCTCCCCGGGGCCGCGCTCAACGGTGTGGAGTCGCCGAATTCGGTCACGGACTCCGTCACGATTGATGCATCAGCACTGTCTGCCTCCTTCGCCACGAAGTCCGTCGGCACGGCAAAGCCGATCTCCGTCAGCGGACTGTCCCTCAGCGGCGCCCATGCCCACCGGTATGTCCTCTCCCAGCCGACGGGACTGACGGCCAATGTGACTCGCCGGGCGGTCACCGTTACGGGCGTGACCGTGGTGACCCGCCGTTACGACTCGACCACCGTGGCGACTCTCGACACCTCGGCCGCCTCGCTCGTCGGCGTGCTGCAGGGGGACGCGGTGGTCCTCGATGCCTCCTCACCGAACGCCGAGTTCGCCGACCCGAATGCGTCACCCAACCAGAAGACGGTGACAACCCCGGGTCTGACCCTCGCGGGAGGTGACTCCGGCAACTACTCATTCACGCTTCCGACCCTGCTCGGCACCATCAACAAGGCGACCGCATCGGTGATCTTCGCCGCCACCCGCACGGTCACCTACAACGGATCGGCCATGGCCCTCGCGTCGACCACGTCGCCGCCGTCGCTCTCAGTCATCACGAAGTACACGGGCACCGGCTCGACTACGTACCCCGAGACGGTCCAGGCGCCCACCAACGCGGGCACGTTCTCCGTCAACGGGACCGTCAACGAGACCAACTACGAGGGTTCCGCGACCGCGGCGTGGACGATCGCCAAGGCACCCACGGTGGTCTCGGTGGACCCGACGCATCTGTCCAGGGTGTTCGACGGCACAGCCCGCCCCCCGGCGACGGCCACCTCCCCTGCTGGCAAATCCGTCTCCGTCACCTACACGGGGACGGGCGAGACCGTGTACTCCTCGCCGTGGGCCCCGACGAACGCAGGCACCTATCGGATGACCACGACCGTGCAGGAGGCCAACTTCGAGGGCTCCCGCATCGAGACGATCACGATCGCCCGAGCGCAGCAGAGCACGGTCACCCTCGTCAATTCCCCATCGGTTGCGTACGGGGCAACCCTGCAGCTTGTCGTGTCGGGTGGCTCGGGCAGCGGGGAGACGACATACGCGACCGTCTCGGGACCCTGCACCGTGAACACATCATCGGGGCTGCTCACCCCGACCGGCGTGGGCACATGCTCCGTCGTCGCCACGCGCGAGGCGAGCCAGAACTACGTCGCAGCCTCCAGCTCCCCGCAGTCTGTCGCCGTTGCCAAGGGGAACCAGACCGTCTCGTTCACGACAGAGATGCCGTCCCTCCCCACGGTCGGTGCCACCTACTCGCCCGCAGCGACCTCCAGCAGCGGGCTCGAGCCCACCATCTCCCTCACGGCCGGTGGCGGGACCGTCTGTGCGATATCCGGCGGCACGGTGACGTTCCTCTCCGGCGGGACGTGCACCATCTCCGTCTCGCAACCGGGATCAGCACTGTGGAACGCGGCGCCCGCCGTCAGCCAGAGCGTCGAGGTGGGGAAGATGTCCCAGTCGATCACCTTCGCCCAGCCACGAACGTTCTCCCTGGGCGACCAGCCCGGGGCACTCACTGCATTCTCCTCCAGCGGTCTCGCCGTGTCCTACACGGTGACATCCGGAGCCTCGTCGTGTGCCGTCACTGCGGACGGGATGCTCTCACCCCTCTCGGCCGGCACATGCTCGGTCACCGTCTCGCAGCCGGGCGACCAGACTTTCGCCGCCGCCGCGCCCGTCAACCGGACCGTGACAGTCTCAGCCGGGCTGCCGACAGCGCCCCACATCACGTCGATCTCTGCAGGTGATGCCAGGGTGACCGTGGGGTACGACGCCCCGTTCAGCAACGGCGGCTCACCGGTTCTCTCCTACCGCGTCACGGCCCGCTCCGGGGGCGCACCAACAGTTTCCCGCTCCGACTGCAGTACATCGACAATGTCATGCACCCTCGTCGGACTCGTCAATGGTCAGTCCTACACCGTCACTGCTGCAGCAATGACGGTGGCAGGCGTCGGCGACGCATCAGAGACCGTCGAGGTCATGGTGCCGGCGCCGACCGTGGACGCCCCGGTGTCTGTGGTGGGCACCCGGGCGTCCACAACACTCGACATCACGTGGGAGGACGCCCCGTCCTTCGACCCCGCCACGTTCCAGCACTACGAGGTGTATGTGCGGCCGACGGGCGGGTCCTACGGCACGCCGGTCGCCGTGGTGAACTCGTTGGACGGCGCGGGCGCCGCCCAACGCCCCACACCCGTCGGTCCCGTCGTCTCGGTGATGTCGGTCACCACCCGGCAGGCCCAGGTGACGAACCTCGATCCTGCCGTGAAATACCAGGTCAAGATCGTCACCGTCACCAGCCGCAGTGCCGTGGAAACCTCCACCAACACCGCCGCCGCAGTGGTCATGCCGCTCGCGAACCCCGAAGCACCGCGCGACCTGGCCGTGGATGGTCAGACCGCGGGCACGGCCACGGTGTCGTGGCGCATTCCCGCCTCGCACGGCGGCAGCCCGATCACCTCGTACCAGGTCACCACCAACCGCGGAGCCTGCACAATGGCCACCCCGACATCGACCCGTTGCGCCGTGTCAACGCTCGCGCCGGGAGACTCGCTGTCGGTCTCCGTGGTCGCGTCGAACTCGGTCGGGCCGAGCTCCCCCGCCACCGCGACGTACTCGGTCCCCAACGTGCCGGGGGCGCCCGCGGTCACCGGAGTCTCCGCCGAGCAGACGACCGCCACCTTCGCCTGGTCGGCTCCGGCCTCGAGCGGGGGACGGACAGTGACGTCGTACACGGCCGTTGTGTCCTCCGGCGGCACCGAGGTCGCGCGGTGCTCCACGACGCGCACCACATGCGGCGTCCGCGGACTCCGGGCGGGAACCGCCTATTCGTTCACGGTCCGTGCGCACAACAGCATCGGGGCAGGGACATGGTCGCAGGCCTACGTGGCAACAACCGCCGCCGCGCCCGCCGCGCCCGCCGCACCTGCAGCGCCTGCGGCAGCACCTGCAGCAGCACCTGCCACCACCACTGTCATCCAGGCACTGCCACCGTCACCGGCCCGGGTCCGCACCACCTCGGCCGGGTCATCCCGCACGAGGATCTCCGCAACC
>RFZO01000172.1 GCA_009920715.1 Actinomycetota bacterium
CTGCGGGTGCATGCCGGCGAGCTCCGCCGCGACGGAGATGACGTAGACGGCCTGTTCGTGCTCCCTCATCACTTGCTCCTCGTCTCCTCGCCGCGGGGCGAGCGGAGCACACGGGCGAGCTCCTCGACCGCGCGGCGCTCGTCGTCGGAGAGAGCATCGGGCACGGCCACCTCGACAGTGACGATGAGGTCCCCGCGCTTGCCCTCCGCGCCAACTCCGTGGCCCTTCACGCGGTGGCGGGAACCGGACTGTGTGCCCGGCTTGAGGCGCAGCGACACGTCGCCACCCTCCAGCGTGGGCACAGCGACAGTGGCGCCGAGCGCCGCCTCGGTGAAGGAGACGGGCACCTTCACCAGAAGGTTCGTTCCCTCGCGCCCGAACATGCGGTGCGGCACAACGTTGCACTCCACGAACAGGTCACCGGCGGGGCCGCCGTTGCGGCCGGGCCTGCCCTTGCCCTTCAGACGGATGCGCTGGCCGCTGTCGACGCCGGCGGGGATGCGCACCTTGGCGTCGGTTCCGGGCACCACCGTGGTGGTGCCGAACGCCGCATCGTTGAACGACAGGGTGATGGAGGTGACCATGTCCTGCCCGCGTCGCGGTCCGTTGCCGAAGCCGGCGTTGCGGGCCGCACCGCCGAACATCTGCGAGAGGATGTCGTTCAGCCCGTCGCCCGACATGTCGAAGTCGAACCCACCGGGGCCGCCCGCACCGAACCCGCCCATGGGGCCCATGCGCCGCACCTCGTCGTACTCGGCCCTCTTCGTGTCGTCACCGAGCACGTCGTAGGCCGCCGAGATCTCCTTGAACCTCTCCTCCGCTGCGCTGTCACCGGGGTTCGCGTCGGGGTGGAACTGGCGCGCGAGACGGCGGTAGGCCTTGGTGATGTCCTTGGCCGGCGCGTCCTTCGGCACGCCGAGGACCGCGTAATAGTCCTTCTCGAACCACTCGCGCTGCGCAGCCAACTGCTATCCCCGCACCTTCACCATCGCGGCGCGCAGCACGCGCCCCTTCCACGTGTACCCGGTGCGCAGCACCTCGCTGACGACGGGGTCACCGCCGTCACCTGGCTCCTGCATGACCGCCTCCGCGAGGGCGGGGTCGAACGGCTTGTCGAGCAGGTCCATGGCCTCGAGTCCCTGCTTCTGCAGCGCGCCGATGAGCGCCGACCACACCGGCTCCACGCCCTCCGCGCCGTGCGTGAACGCGGCCTCGCAGGCGTCGAGCACGGGCAGCAGTGCCTCGGCGAGCCGGCCCGTGGCGCGGTCCGTCTCGTCGGACTGCGTTGCCGCGACCCGCTTCTTGTAGTTCTCGAAGTCGGCCTGCAGCCGCAGGGCGATGTCCTTGAACTCGTCGCGCTCGATGAGCGCGACCTCCAGTTCGCTGAGCGGCGAATCGGGCGTGCCGTCGGCCTCCTGGCCGTCCGGCACCGCCTGGTCCGTCTGCCCCTCGAGCTGGTTCTCGGGGTTCTCCTCGGTCATGACGGCTTATTTCTCGTCGACGATCTCGGCGTCGACGATGTCATCGTCCTGGCCGGAGGCACCCGACGCCGAGGAGCCGGCTGCGTTCGCGTCGCGGGCAGCCGCCTCGTACATCTTCTGCCCGAAGGCCTGGCTTGCCGCCGACAGCTTCTCGGTGGCCGACTTGATCGCGTCCAGGTCGCTCCCGCTGAGCGCGGCCTTCAGGTCGGCAAGCGGGGCCTCCATGGCGGCCTTGTCGTCGGCCGACGCACCCTCGGCCTGGTCACGCAGCAGCTTCTCCGTCTGGTACACGAGCGAGTCCGCGTTGTTGCGCACCTCGGCCTCGTCACGGCGGCGCCTGTCCTCCTCGGCGTGCGCCTCGGCGTCCTTCACCATGGACTCGATGTCCTCCTTGCTGAGGGTGGACTGGCCGGTGATGCGGATGTCGGCCTCCTGGTTGGTGGCGCGGTCCTTCGCGGTTACGTGCACGATGCCGTTCGCGTCGATGTCGAACGTGACCTCGATCTGGGGCATGCCGCGCGGCGCCGGGGGCAGGTTCGCCAGCTGGAACTTGCCGAGCGTCTTGTTGTAGCTGGCCATCTCGCGCTCGCCCTGCAGCACGTGGATCTCCACCGACGGCTGGTTGTCGTCGGCCGTGGTGAACACCTCGGACTTGCGCGTGGGGATGGTGGTGTTGCGCTCGATGAGCTTCGTCATCACGCCGCCCTTGGTCTCGATGCCGAGCGACAGCGGTGTGACGTCGAGGAGCAGCACGTCCTTCACGTCCCCCTTCAGCACGCCGGCCTGCACGGCAGCGCCGATGGCCACGACCTCGTCCGGGTTCACAGACTTGTTCGGCTCCTTGCCGGTGAGGCTCATCACGAGCTCGCCGACGGCCGGCATGCGGGTGGAACCGCCCACGAGGATCACGTGGTGCAGCTCGTTCTTGCTGACGCCGGCGGCCTTGAGGGTCTGCTCGAACTTCACGCGGCAGCGCTCGATGAGGTCGGCGGTCATCTCCTGGAACTTCGCCCGCGAGAGCGTCTCGTCCAGGTGCAGCGGACCGTCGGCCGTGGCGGTGATGAACGGCAGGTTGATCTGGGTCTGGTTCACCTGCGACAGCTCGATCTTGGCCTTCTCCGCGGCCTCCTTCAGGCGCTGCGTGGCCATGCGGTCCTGGCTGAGGTCCACGTTGTGGGCCGCCTTGAACTGCTGCACCAGCCAGTCGATGATGCGCTGGTCCCAGTCGTCGCCGCCGAGCTCGGTGTCGCCGTCGGTGGCCTTCACCTCGAACACGCCGTCGCCGATCTCCAGCACCGACACGTCGAACGTGCCGCCGCCGAGGTCGAACACGAGGATCGTCTCGTCCTGGCTGGACTTGTCGAGACCGTACGCGAGAGCCGCGGCAGTGGGCTCGTTGATGATGCGCAGCACCTCGAGGCCGGCGATCTGTCCCGCCTCCTTGGTGGCGGTGCGCTCGGCGTCGTTGAAGTACGCCGGCACGGTGATGACCGCCTGGGTGACGGTGTCGCCCAAGTACGCCTCGGCGTCGCGCTTCAGCTTCATCAGCGTGCGTGCGCTGATCTCCTGCGGCGTGTATTGCTTGCCGTCGATGTCCTCGGACTTCCAGGCCTTGCCCATGTGCCGCTTGATCGAGCGGAACGTGCGGTCGGGGTTGGTGATGGCCTGGCGCTTCGCCACCTCACCGACGAGGACCTCACCGGTCTTGGAGAACGCAACCACGGACGGGGTGGTGCGGGCACCCTCGGAGTTGGGGATGACGACCGGGTCACCTGCCTCGAGGAAGGCAACAACCGAGTTCGTGGTGCCGAGGTCGATTCCGACTGCTTTGGCCATGGGGGTTCTCCTTGGGTCTGAAGTCCGGCGGTCGGGCCTCCGGACGGGTGTTGGCAGTCATGCTAAGGGAGTGCCAATCCGTGTGACAACCCCAAAGTCACAAAAGTTGATACATACCTACTCAACTTCTGTCACACCCCAATGGTGACAGGGGCGACAACGACCCCCAAGGGCTCTTTCAGGCCTGGAACCTACGATGGCAGCGTGTCTGCTCCCGCTCCCCTCGGTCAACTCGTGATCCTCCGCCACGGGGAATCCACGTGGAACAACCTGAACCTCTTCACCGGCTGGCACGACGTCCCCCTCTCGCCGAAAGGGGAGGCCGAAGCCAGTGCGGCCGGAGTGGCCCTGCGGGAGGCCGGAATCTCGTTCGATGTTGCCCACACCTCGGTTCTCACCCGGGCCGTGGTGACCTGCCACCTTGCCCTGTCCAGCCTGGGACAGGTGTGGTTGCCGGTGGAACGGCACTGGCGCTGGAACGAGCGCCACTACGGTGCGCTGCAGGGCCTCGACAAGAAGGCAACCACCGAGCTTCACGGCGAGGCGCAAACCAAGCTGTGGCGACGCTCCTTTGACATCCCGCCCCCACCCGTGAGCACGGACAGCCCCGAGCACCCGGTCAACGATCCCCGATATCGGTTCGTCGCTGCCTCCGACCTTCCTGCCACCGAGTGCCTCAAAGACGTCGTTGCGCGCGTGATGCCTCACTTCCACGGGACGGTCGTGCCCCAGTTGCGCCGCGGCATGAACGTGCTGGTCACTGCGCACGGCAACTCGTTGCGGGCACTTGTGATGGCCCTGGAGAACATCAGCGAGTCCGACATCTCGGAACTGAACATCCCCACCGGCATCCCGCGGCTCTACAGGTTGGGCGAGAGCCTCGAGGTTCTGTCCGCCGAGTATCTGGGTGACCAAGAGGCGATCGCCGCCGCGATTGCATCAGTGGCACAACAGGCAAGCAGGAAGAACTGACGGCGCGACGGGCGTCACCTGTGACGTCGGTACGCAATCAAAAACGACGGGGCGGAGCGGGTTTACACTTGTTCACATGGCATCAGCAAAGTCCACCGTCTCCCACCTGAAAAACATCCCCCTCTTCTCCGAGTGCTCCCCCAAGGAGCTCGGTCTCGTCATCAAGAACTCCTCCGAGCGC
>RFZO01000173.1 GCA_009920715.1 Actinomycetota bacterium
GACGAGTTCGTCGCGCATGAATCGTTGGTACTCCTCGTCCGCCTCGGTGTCGTTGTTGTAGGCGACGGGGAAGAGCCTGGCCACGCGCGGGTCACGGGTGTCACCGGCGACCAGTTCGCGCAGCTGCGACACGAACGAGAGCAGGGCCTCGCGTTCGTCGTCCTCGAGGAGCAGCTCGAACGTTCCGTCGTCGTTGCGGCCGACCGGTCCTGCATCGCGCCCGCGCCTCATGACGGCTCGCCCCCGCCGTCGCGCTCCATGGTCGCCCACAGACCGTGCTCGTGCAGCCTGAACACGTCCACTTCCGCCTTCTCGCGCGTTCCGGAGCTCACCACGGCGCGACCCTTCTCGTGCACGTCGAGCATGAGCTCGGTGGCCTTCTCGAGCGAGTACCCGAACAACTTCTGCAGCACGAACGTCACGTACGACATCAGGTTGATCGGGTCGTTCCACACGATGACAACCCACGGGTGGTCCGCGGCGACGCTCGCATCCTCCACCACGCGGACGGCCTCGTCCGGCATCACGGATGCCCGCACGGAGCGAACGGACACGGGGGAGACGATGTTCACGAAAAACATTGTGCTGCCGATTGGTCGCGGTTGCCCACCCCTCGTACGATGGGTGGCTGTGTCACTGCGCGTCCGTCCTGTTGTTCCGTCGCGCCTGACGCCCGGCGGGCACAACTCGTCCCGCACCCCGCGCAGCGTGCTGGGGGGCTATGTGGCCCTCATGAAGCTGAGGGTCGTGGAGCTGCTCCTCATCACCACGGTGCCGACGATGGTCCTCGCCGAGGGTGGATGGCCCTCATTCTCGCTTATTCTCATCACTCTCGTGGGGGGCACCCTCGCCGCGGGGGGAGCCAACGCCATCAACATGTACATCGACCGGGACATCGACGGCCTGATGGAGCGCACCAAGAACCGCCCACTCGTCACCGGCCTGATCGCTCCCCGCAACGCCCTGGTCTTCGCGGTGGCACTCGAAATCGTGGCTTTCGCCGTGCTCTGGGCGGGCACGAACCTGCTCGCGGCCTGCCTGTGCATGTCGGCGACCCTCTTCTACGTGTTCGTCTACAGCATCTGGCTGAAGCGCACGAGCAAGCAGAACATCGTGGTCGGCGGGGCCGCCGGGGCGGTACCCGTGCTGGTGGGCTGGGCCGCGGTGACCAACTCGTTGGCCTGGGAGCCGTGGTTGCTGTTCCTGGTGATCTTCCTGTGGACTCCGCCCCATTTCTGGGCCCTCGCCATCCGCCACAGCGACGAATACAGGGCGGCGGGGGTCCCGATGCTGCCTGTGGTGGAGTCCGAGAAGAAGGTCGCGAGTGCCATGACCACCTACTGCGCGGCCACCGTGGTGGCGTCGCTCGCACTCATCTGGGTGGCCGATCTGGGGCCGGTCTACGCCGTCACCGCCGCGGTCCTCGGTGCCCTGTTCCTGGGGGGCACAATCGCACTAGGGCGCAGCCCCTCTGCAGCCGGCTCGATGCGGCTGTTCTCCTTCTCGATCACCTATCTGTCGGTCCTGTTCGTGGCCCTCACGGTGGACGTTCTGGTCCGCTGAACCCGTCGGAAACTGGCGCAATCGCACTACTTCCGTCACAGCGCGGGATTTCCGATTGGCGCGGGGTCGGTGGATAGTGTTGCCTCGTTAGTAACAGGCATCTGCACCCCTCACGTCCCTGTGGACAGACGGGGTGCGTTTGGGAGACCTTCGGCAAATGACCACCATTGACACGCACGCAGGCGCCCCGGCCGGATCCGCGAGACCCGGCCTGGTGGCAGCGGTGGCGAACTGGCTGACGAGCAGCGACCACAAGAAGATCGGTCGTCTGATGGTCGGCGAGTCGATCGTGGCCGCGGTGGCCGCCGCAGTCATCGGCACCCTCGTTGCGCTCGAGCGCGTGAGCAGCGGGTACTCCATCTTCGACGGGGACGCCACCCCGCAGCTCCTCGCACTCTTCCGCTACCTGCTCGTGTTCGGGGCACTCGCACCCCTCATGATCGGTCTGGCCGTCGCGGTGGTTCCGATGCAGGTCGGTTCCCGCGCGATCGCGTTCCCCCGCCTCGCCCAGTTCGGGTTCTGGGCCTGGGACCTCGGTTCGGTCATGGTCATCATCTCCATCGCCGGCAACGGCGGTCCCGGCGGAGGCAACTCCGACCTGGTCGACATGTACCTGCTCGGAGTGGCGCTGGCGGCGGCGGGCCTCGCGGCGGCCGCCACCTCTGTGGCGACAACCGTGCTCACGTCGCGTGCGCCCGGCATGGGCACCGATGACGTCCCCGCCTTCTCGTGGGGGGCGCTCGTCGGCTCGATTGCCGCGGTCCTGACGCTCCCGGTGGCCGTCGGCACCGTCGTCTACCTCTACATCGACCACACGTACGCGAGAGTCGCGTTCGGCGGGAACAAGGCGGTCGCCGACCACCTGCATTTCTCCATGACCCAGCCAGCCACGTTCGTGTTCGCGGCGATCGCCGTGGCGGTGCTCGCGGACATCGCACCCGTCACGGCACGCACCCGCCAGCCCCTGCGTGCGCCCATGCTCGCAGGTGTCGGGCTTGTCGCGGCCGGCGCGCTCGGCGCGGTCACGCAGTCCCAGCACATGCTCTCCACCGACGGTTCCACCGGTGACACGGTGCGCAGTGCGATCCCGTACCTCCTCTTCAACGGCCTGCCCGTCCTCGGTGTGCTCGTTGCCCTCGCCACCAGCCTCTTCGTGCTGAAGGCCGGTAAGCCCAGGGTCACCGCACCGTTCGCCTTCTCGTTCCTCGGCACCGGCATGGTCTTCGTGGGGATGCTGGGCGGCATGGTCCAGAACATCGAGGCGGCCGGACTCTCCGGCACCGCATTCGAGGAGGGCGCCACCACCTACGTCGTGTACGGCGCGGCCATGGCACTGGTGGGCGGGCTTCTCCACTGGGCCCCGAAGCTGTGGGGAGTCACGGTGGAGGAGAAGAAGTCCCTGCCGCTCGCGGGTCTCGCGCTCCTCGGCACGGTCCTGTCGTCCTTCCCGAACTACATCGCCGGCTTCGCCGACCAGCCGGCCGGTGCGGTCGACGGTTTCTCGTACGACGGTCCGGCAGGCCTGTGGAACGGTCTCACTGCTGCCGGCCACGTCCTCGTCGCACTGGCACTTCTCGCCGCGGCGGGCGCATTGATCTCGGCCGTGCGTTCGGGGCAGCGGGCAAGCGATGACCCGTGGGACGGCCACACGCTGGAGTGGGCCATCCCCTCGCCGGCACCGCACGACAACTTCTCCGAGCTCGCCACCGTCATGTCGGCCGAGCCGGTTCTCGACGCGAAGCCCAAGTCGGAGGTGTCGGCATGACCATCGCCCTTCCCCAGCGTGGTGCTCCCGCGCCGCGCCGCCAGGTGTTCGTCGCCACCGCGATAATCGGTGCGGGCATCTCGATGCTCATGGCGGGGATGCTCGCCATGTGGATGAAGTTCCGTGCGGCCGCACCCGTCCGCGAGTCGTCCGACGGCTTCTACATGATCAAGGACTGGCTGCCCGAGTCGATCAAGATCCCGGAGGTCGCTGCGAACACCATGTTCGTCACGTTCTTCGTCGCATGCATCATGGCGCAGTGGGCCGTCTACTCGGCTCGCAGGGACGATGCACGCCACCGCTCGATGGCGCTCGGCATCACTGCGGCAGTGGGGATCGCAATCGTCAACGCGCAGATCGCCGTGTGGAGCCAGATGGGCATCGGGGTCCGTGACGGTGCGTACCAGAGCATGTTCTACGCCATCACCGGGACCATGCTCGTTCTCGTCGCCATCGGCATCGCGTTCAGTGCCGCGGCGTTCTTCCGTTCGGTCGGCGGCCGCGGGGATGACATGCAGGTCGTCTCCGCGCACGCGTTGTATTGGTATGTGCTCACGGGGATCAACATGGCCCTGTGGTTCCTGGTGTACGTGCAGAAGTAGGTCACGATGTTCTCCTCAGGCTCCAAGTACCTCCTCGGCATCACCGGTCTCTCCCTGGTCGCAGCGGTCATCTACGCGTTCACGGTCAACCCTTCCGACATCGGCGCAATTGCACTGCTCGGTCTGATGGTCGCCGGCGGTTTCCTCGCCGGCATCAACCTCCACAACGGCAGCGGTGACGCGGCCACCGCGGAGGAGGCTGTTGCCGCCGCATCGCCGGCCCCTCGCGACTCCGCGTGGCCGGCCGTTCTCGCGCTCGGCACGGCCCTCGTTCTCGTCGGCCTGGCAACTGTCCCCGTCGTCTTCATCCTCGGCCTGGCCGTCATGACCGGCGGCGCAGTCGAGTGGCTCACGCTGAACTGGGCCGACCGTGCGTCGAACGACCGTCGCTACAACAACGACATGGTCCGCACCCGGTCGGTCGGGCCGCTCGAGTACCCCGCGGCGTCCGCAGTCGCGCTCGGCGCAGTGGCGTACCTGTTCTCCCGCGTCATGCTGAACGTCTCGAAGTCGGCCGG
>RFZO01000174.1 GCA_009920715.1 Actinomycetota bacterium
GTTCTCCAGCTTGAGGAGCGTGCTCATATCTTGGCCTCCCGGAGGTCGAGCTTTCTGCGTACGTAGTCACCGAACCAGTTGCTGGAGATGACAGTGAACGCGATGCACATCGAAGGCATGTACACCTCGTGCGGGCTGAAGGCGATGTTGCCGCGGCCGTTCGCCAGCATGGAGCCCCATGACGCACCGCCGGGCACGCCGATGCCGAGGATGGACAGCGAGCCCTCCACGATGATGACCGAGCCGATGGCGAGGAAGCCGATGGCGAGGATGGCGGGCGCGACGTTCGGGAGGATGTGCTTGCGGATGATGGTGAAGTTGCGGGTGCCCATGGATTTCGAGGCGAGCACGAACTCGCGACCGGCCCACTGAAGGGTGCTCGCGCGGGCGATACGACCGAGGATGGGGATGATGACCAGTGTTAGAGAGAGCATGAGCACCAGGACCCGGCGGCTGGTGGTTGCCGGGTGGTCGGCGTCGGAGTACGCCAGGACCGAGAGCAAGGCCAGCGAGAGCACGAGGTTCGGAATGGACAGCATCACATTGAAGATGCTCGTGACGACCATGTCGAACTTTCCGCGGAAGTAGGCGGAGGTGATGCCGATGAACGACCCGATGCCCCCGCCGAGGAGCACGGCCACGAACGACACCGATGCCGAGATCTTGGCCCCGTTCACGAGGCCGGCCAGCATGTCGTAGCCGTCCTGGGTGGTCCCCAGAATGTGGCCCGCCGTGCCGGGGCGTGCCCCGAGGTAGTCGTAGAAGGACTCGTCCCACTGGGGGAGGGGCAGCAGCGGGCCGAAGATCGCGGCGAACACCACGAGGCCCAGCCAGCTCCCCGCGATGTAGAAGCCGATCGGTCGCTTGCGGACCTTCTTCTCCTTTGTCTTCGCGGGTGTTGCCTCCGGCGATTCGGCGGCGGTCAATGTGGTCTGCTCAGACACGGCGTTCCCTCGTTCTTGGGTCGATGATGTTGGTCACGATGTCGATCATGGAGTTGAAGAAGACGTAGCCGAAAGAAATGAGCGCGATGAGCGTCTGCATCGCGATCACCTGGCGCGCGCCGATGGAGTAGAACACCTCGTAGCCGATGCCCGGGATGACGAAGATGGTCTCGATCACGATGGTGCCTCCGATGAGGCCGCCCATGTTGAGGGCCGCGGAGGTGAGCAGGGTGGTGCTGGACGGCCGGAACACGTGGCGCCACAGGATGCGACGGTCGGAGATGCCCTTTGACGCCGCCATGGTGACGTAGTCATCCTTGAGCGTGGCGATCACGTCGGTGCGTAACAGTCGCGTGTAGGACGAGGTGAGTCCCACCGCGATGCTGATGACCGGCAGGATCATCAGTTTGAGGTGCTGGAACAGGTCCTCGCTGGGTTTCACGTAGCCGATGGGGTCCACCCATCCGAGCTGGACGGCGAACACGAGCGAGAGGATGAGCGCGAGTGCGAACCCGGGGAACGACACCAGGGTGAAGAGCGTGCTGGACACGATGCGGTCGAAGCGCCCGTTCTCCTTGTAAGCGGAGATGAGGCCGAGGGGGATTGCCGCCGAGAGCGCCACGATCTGGGCATAAACAATCAGCTGGAGAGTGACGGGCAGCGTTGCCTTGATCACCTCGGAGAGCGGGCGCTTTCCCCCGTTCAGGAAGTAGTAGCCGAAGTCACCGTGGAGGAGGTTGCTGTACCAGTTCCACCAGTAGCCGATGATTCCCTTGTCGAGATGCAGCTCACGGCGGATCTCCGCGATGATCTCGGGTGTGCCCGAGCCGGCCACGAGCAGCGCGGCGGGATCGCCGGGAAGCAGCCACACAAGGCATGCGAGCAGGAACGTCGCGATGGTGACAATCACCACCATCCCGGCAAGCCGCTTCGCCAACAGACGCAAGATGTCCATGTCCCCCCTCTGGTCTTCGGTGATGATAGATGAGAAAAGGGGTGGTGCCCAAGTTGGGCACCACCCCTTTCCGGAGTTTGCTCAGCGAGCGATCAGCCCTTGCCGGCGATCTTCTGGACTCCCGACCAGTCGATTCCCCAGTTGGTCATGATGCGCTGCGTCTTGCCCTCGGGAAGCTTGGTCTTGCCGATGTTGGTGAGACCGTTCTTCTTGTTCACGAAGAGCGTGAAGTAGAAGTGCGCCACCGAACCCATGTACGCCTCGCCCTGCAGGATCGCTGCGGCCTCGGCGAACTTGGTCTTGGCACCGAGCTTGGTTGCCGCTGCCTGGGCGTCGTAGATCGCCTTGTCGACGTTGGTGTTCGAGTGCTTGTTCAGCTGCAGCAGCGAACCGAGGGCGGTGCGCAGCAGGGCAGCGGTCTGGCCGCCGGCGGCTGCACCCAGCGAGGGCAGCCACGAGTCGGTCAGGATGAACGGAGCGTTGAACGTCATGTCGGTGCCCTCGAAGAGGGTGGCGAAGAACAGGTCGTACGCGTTCTGGTTCTTGATGGACGTCGCCGACGAGTTCCAGGCCTTCGCGATGATCACTGCCGACTCCTCGACGATGATGTTCGCGGTGATTCCGCACTTGGCCCACTGGCTCTGGAAGAACCGGGCGTTGGCCTGTGCGGCCGTCGACACGTCGGACGGGAACGAGAAGGTGAGATCCTTGCCGGTCTCCGCCTTGTAGGCGGCGACGAACTCCTTGGCCTTGTCCACGTTGAACGCCTGGAAACCACGGGTGGTGTACATCGGGCTCGCGGGCTGCACCAGCGCCTTGGCGATGGTGGTCTCACCCTTGGTGCGGACCTTCACGTAGTTGGCGCGGTCGAGGCAGTGCAGCACGGCCAGACGTGCGTTCTTGTTGGCGAACGGCGAGCCGTCCTTGGCCTGGTTCAGCCACACCGAGGGGTAGAACTCAATCTTGGACTTGTACTCGGTCACCACGGACTTGCGCTGGCGCAGGTCGCGGATGAACGTTGCCTCGGTGGCAGAGCCGAACTGGCCCGCGTCGTAGGTGCCCTTGCGGACGGCGGCCGCGCGCTGCGACGCTTCCTTCACGTTGGTGAACGTGATGGAGTCGAGGTACGGCAGCTTGTCGCCGTTGGCTGCGGTGCGCCAGTAGTCAGCGTTGCGGACGACCTTGAGCTCGTCCTGGTTGACCAGCGAGTAGCCGGACTCCACCTTGAACGGTCCGGTGCCGGACGGCTTCTTGAGGCAGGTGTCCTTGTCGGCCAGCTGGCTCGGCGCGCGCATGACGAAACGACCCGACGCGTAGAGCGTGCCGGGGAAGTCGTTCTGGGCGCGGTCGAGATCGAACTTGACCACGTAGTCGCTGACCTTGGTCATCTTCGAGATGTTCGCCGAGAAGGTCGAACCGGTGCCGACGGTGTAGCCCTTGGTGGCGTACCCGGCGAGACCACCAGCGGCGTACGCGGCGAGGGCCACGCGACCGGTGATGTAGTTGAAGTTGGTGATCACCGAGTCAGCGTTGAACGCGGTGCCGTCGTGGAACTTCACGCCCTCGCGGAGTGTGAACGTCCATGACTTGAAGTCAGACGACGCAGACCAGCTCTTGGCGAGCAGCGGGATGTAGTCGCCACCGATGGACTTCTCCACGAGTGTCTCGTAGATGGTGCGCACGGCCATGAGGGCCGAGTTGTTCGGGTTGTTGGACACACAGAAGCCCGGGAAGGTGTCAGCAATTGCCACCTTCGCGTCGCCGCCGTACGTGCCTGCCTGCGGCCGGCTGGCCGCGCTGGCGGTGGAGGCCACGGTGGAGACGGCAATCGCGGCCGCAAGGGCCACTCCTGCGCGTCGCAACACTCGTGACCTGCTGGTCTGACGTTGAGTCATTGAGTTACCCCCAAAATTGGCACACCACCGTGGTGTGACGAGGGACACGATAGCACCGGCCCATGTCACCCAAGCAAGGCACCCTTGCAAGATTTTCCTTGCACCACTTGGCTTGTGCAAGGGTCGTGGAGGTACCTCAATGGCCGGGACCCCATGTGCGTGTGTGCGCGATCGTGAATGCCGCGGGGAGTCTGAGTCAGGGGTGAAGGTGCACCTTGATGGCGCCGCTGACCCTGTCGGACGCCACCCGGAACGCTTCCTGGGCATCATCGAGGCCGAACTCGTGGGTCACGAGGGCGTCAGCGATGCCGGGATTCGCGCCGGCGAGGGCGGCGGACTCGGCAAAGTCATTGTGCGAGTGGTCGTGGCCGTAGAACATGGCGGGCACGAACGTGATCTCCTTCAGCAACATGGCGTTGGACATCCGTACCGGCGCCCAGAAGAGCCCGAACTCGAGCAGTGTGCCGCCCGGCTCGGCGGCGTCGATACTGAGGTCAACCGTCTCCTGGGAACAGACCGCGTCGAAGACAACCGAATAGGAGGAGCCGGCAGGGCGCTCGACAACCCCGGCGCCGAGCGCCTCGGC
>RFZO01000175.1 GCA_009920715.1 Actinomycetota bacterium
AGCGTCGGTCGCGTCCTGGACGGGCACGGGCGCGGGCGCGGTCGGTCCGACCGTCCCCTTGCGGATGCTGTCGAGGATGTCGTCGATGGACTCCCCGGACGCGTTGGACAACGCGTCCGGCAGCGTTGGAGCGGGGGCCGGCGCGGCGGGGGTGGGGGCCGCTGCGGCCCGACGGGAGGCGCGCTCGGTCTTCACCAGTTGCGCGGCGACGGTCGCCGCGCGGGTGCGCCAAGACGTGACGCACGAGGCGGCGACGGGACAGTCCCCGCAGGTGGGATTGCCCACCTCGTGGTACCCGAAGCAGGGGGTGCTGGATACCGCGAGGCCGAGGACGTACTGGTCGATGTGGGTCATGTGGTCTCCGTTCGACCGTGGATACACCGACCGCGCCGAGGTCGGACCCACTACATGCCGCGAATGTCCAACGTGTCGCGGGTCACATGGAGGGACCCGCCCCTGCGCCAGGAGATGACGCCCTCCGTGACGAGTTCCGTGACGGCGTCGCGGATGCACGCGTCGTCGACGCTCAGGTCGTCGGCGAGGTCGGCGAGGGTGGACATCGGCTCGGTCTCGAGGTATCGGATGATGTCGCCACGCACCCGGTCGCGGGATGCACGGATGCGCCCCGCAGTGCGGACCTCGGCGATGAGCGTGGCGGCACGGGCGGGGGAGACATCCTCGGCCTGCGCGACTTCGGACGGGGAAAGGCCTCGGGCCAAATGTCCGAGGACGCGGGAGTAGCGGTCCGCCGCACCGGGCTTGTATGCGCGAACCGCCGCATCCAGCCGGGCCATGCCCTGGTCAAGGGCGCGCTGGTGGGCGAGGACATCTTCATGGGACGGGGCAGCATCGACCACATCCAGCAAGGCGTGCCCGTGCGACGCCGACGAAGTGGCGAACATGCCGGGGTCGTTGTCCGACCCGCCTTCCAAGGCGTAGACGACCGTAGTGGGACCATCGACGGCACAGGACACCTCGACGGGAGTTCCCTCCCGAAGGTCCCGTTCCGTTTTGGAACCTTTCACGGTGCGAGTCTGGGCGTCGGTGCCCTCGTTACGGAAGGTAGACAACGCCTGTTTCCACACCCAGGCGCGGATGCACGCAGGGGACGGGTCATCGCCCGCGATGATGCGGTCACGCAGCCCATCCCGACCCGATGTGTTCGTGACGTAGTCGTGGACGAACTCACGAACTTCGGACTCATCGCGGGAATGACGCGTCTTCGCCGCGATGTGCTTGACAAGGTTGTTGTACTGGTTCGGAGTCAAGAACTGGTCGAACCACTCGGTGGTCAGGTTCCGGTTTGTGAACATCGGTCGGACCTCGACGGCGCGGGACACGCCGTTTGCGGTCAACAACACGGTGTTGTTGAACAGGTACTCCACGGGGTCGATGTGGTTCGAATTGGCCAGTTCCGACAGCACGGTGTCCACATCCGGCATTGGGATGGCACGCATGACCCCCACAATGTCGTGTCGAACCGCCGACAATGAAGGGTCGTCGAACAGGCTGCCGGGACGGATGGTGCGGACCAACGGGACGACATCCTGTCGGATGCGGTCGATGTCAACGACTCCAGTTCGGTACCGAGTGGCCGTCGCGATGGCGTGGACGACGGCAGAAACGTGGAACGAACCCACGGGGGACCGATTCATTTTGGCGATTTCCTTCGCGTCCGGTCCACGGGTGGCCCGTCCGCTGCGTCAGGGTGGAGGTCTTTAGGACCGCAGCGGACTCCGAAGGGCCTGTTGGCGGTCACCCCCCTAATAGCATGACCCCCCAACCTGTGCAACGGTTGTCGGGCTATTCGAGGAGACCGGGCAAGGAGCGACCCGACCATGATTCGACTCGCCGCGCACATCGCCGCGCAAATCACAGCCTCCGCCGTGGACCGGCACCTCGACATCTTCGTCCGCACGGCTATTCTCGAGGGCGTGGCGGGCGTCCGACCCCACCTGTGGACATCACGGGGCATGGCGGGGCTCGATGCGGCCGTCCGGCACCTCGGCCTGTCGGATGAGAGCCCCTGGGCCTCCACCATGGACACGCGGATGTACGGGGCGTTCGTCAACGCCGCCCGTTCGATCCTCGCCCGGTCCAACATGGTGGACTCCGCCGACGACCTCATCTCGCGGGTCATTTCGGGGGAAACCCTCCCCAATCGTCCGGGGGGAGTGTTCTACAATGTGGGCGAGTACCTCGCCGAACACGGCGGGGTACTCGCATCGACGTCCCTCCTGTCGGCCCGCAACATCGTCCTGCGCCACATCAAACAACGCGCCCTCAACGAGATCCGAGGGCAGACCCGCGAACTGAAGCGACTCGGCCCCACCATCCAGGAAGGGGTCGAGACCGACGAGGGCATCGTCACCCAGCTCCCCGGCACGACCGCGTTCTCCGCCGACGCCAGCGACATGGTCCTCGCCAGGTTCCTCGACGGGCCGTGGGCCGATCAGGCCCGCCAGTGGCTTTCCGACCTGTGGGAACGGGAACTCCGTGGTTCGGACCTCGCCGTCATCCGTGCGTGGCTCCGCAACCCGGAGAAGAACTACACCGAACTCGGCCGCGAGCTCGGCATCTCGGGGTCGTTCATCGGCAAGGCCTTCCGCCGCGCGATGGACCGTGCCCGTGATGAAATCGAGCGCAACCCTCCCCCCTTCATCGCCGAGATGGCGATGGCCGAGGAACTCGCCGTCCTCCAGCGGGGCGTCCGCCGTGCCAGCTCCCAGGTCACCCCCGACCAGATGCACGTGTCGTACCCCGACCCCAGGACCATCCGCCTGACGGTCTACACGGCGGGTTCCCGCACCTACTCCGGGTTCGTCGAGGCTCGGGTCGGCCCCAACCAGGTGGCGGAACTCGTCAGGCAGTTCGGGTGGGCCGGACTCACCGTCGACCCCGCCGACGTCGAGGAAGCCATCGAAATGTCCTGACGGGGTTGACCCAGCAACCGACGTGGGGTACAAATGCCACGTCGGTCCTCCGACCACCCTTCACGGGGTGGTCGTTGCGTTTCGGGTCCCCGAAGGTTCTGCCCAATCCCCCATCCCAGGATGAGGGTGCGGATGTTTCCTCGGGACGGCGTCGGAACCGGGGAAACCTGGGTGGCAAGGAACTCCACCGGCTGACTTCCTCCCCGATAGGGAAGGTGACGAAACTGGAACCACGGTAAGGGACCACCTAAACCTGTCCATCAGGCACGGTGCTCGGTCGTCGGTCTTCCTCCCCCGATGGGGAACCGAAGATGGGATGACCCCCCTTCGATCCCGACACGACCCCATCCCGTCCGTCATCGCCCCGTTTCGGGACTCCGATGAAGGAACACCCTGGTAGGGATGATAAAGGGAATCAGTGTTCAGGGAACCCGAAGGGTGACCGAAATAACCCCGCTCACCACCACGACGACGAACAACATCACCACGAACAACATCAACTCCACGAACAACATCAACTCCACGAACACCATCACCACGAACATCAACTCCACGAACACGAACTACTACTCCATGTAATGCCACTACATCCCGAACTGCCGAAACGACTACAACCACAGAACTTATGACGACGAAATCGAGATGTCGACCATCCCGTATGGTGGTCGTTCATATCCCTATGGGGTGAAGTGGGTGAGGTCTTCGTGATCCCGACACCACCTGCTCGAGCATTGTGTTCGGTAGAGGCTGCTGAGGTACTGGCCCTACCGTGCTTCCTGATTTTGTACGGGTATGCGAAGCCCTACTTCCCTACTTCGACGAGGACGCATCCGTCGAAGGTGGTGGTCGTTCTCCCTGATGGGGAAGGTGCATCAGGGACCGTTCGACCTGGAGTTCGACCCTATGATGTCTTGCCGGTGTCCGTGGACGGGGAACAATGGCAGAAGTGCATCGTCCCGGTGTTGAAGTCGGATGCCCTAACGAGGGACAATCTGGCTACGTGGTCGTTGCCGTCTGACGAGATCATCACATTGATCGGTCGGGCTATCGGGTCGTCGTTCGAGTCGGGAGGGTACGGACCCTACCCCACGGGGTAGGTTGACTCCGACAGGATGGAGTCCCCAATGGCACAAGACAACAAGCCCCCGCAGACGGTGTGGATCGCCTGTCGCGCCGCCCCGACGGGGCGTTGCGAAGGGAAACAGGCGACGGTCGTGAAGTCGATCAAGACGCCCGGTGGTGGGTCCATCACGCACTACAAGTGCCAGACCTGCGGTCGGAGGTTCGGTGTCCAGGTCTGACCGGACATCCGCAAGTCATTGAAGGGGGAGTAATCGATTATGGCTATGTCCATCGATAACATTTTCGGCATCGGCGGCACCGCGCTTAATGCGCAGCTGATCCGCATGAACACCACG
>RFZO01000176.1 GCA_009920715.1 Actinomycetota bacterium
GCTCTCGCTCTCATCTCCCCGTTCCCGGTGGAGGTGGGGGTCTCCGCGCTGGGGAACCGCTCGGGCATCCGCGGAGCGATGGCACTCGCTCGCGACGACGTCCGCCGGGCTCTGGCTGACGAGCTGGCCGGCGGCATGGCAGGGTCAGTGCGTTCCTCCGCCGGGCGCGGCGCACGATCGAGGAAGGAAGACTGAGATGAGCACCACGAACCTGGCCATCGCCGGCGGCCCGCCGGTGCGGACGAAGCCGTACCCCGAATGGCCGACTGCAGACGAACGGGAACGCGAATTGTTGCTGGAGGTTCTCGACAGCCGCCGCTGGTGGGCCACGCAAGGGACGAAGGTGCGTGAGTTCGAGGCGGCCTGGGCTGGTTTCCACGGTGCGGAATCGTCAATCGCGGTGACCAACGGCTCGCACACGCTCGAGATCGCATTGCTCGCGCTCGGGGTGGGGGAAGGCGACGAGGTGATCGTCCCCAACTGGACGTTCTTCGCGACAGTCGCGGCTGTGTTGATGGTGAACGCCGTTCCTGTGCTCGTCGACGTGGACCCGGACACGGGGTGCATCGACCCCGGGGCTGTGCGTGCGGCCATCGGGCCCCGAACGCGCGCGGTCATCCCGGTGCACATCGCGGGCAGCGTCGCCGACATGGACGCAATCACCGCAATCGCACGCGAGCACGACCTGGTCGTGGTGGAGGATTGTGCGCACGCGCACGGTTCGACGTGGCGCGGGACGCCGGTCGGCATGCTGGGAGACGCCGGGTCGTACTCGTTCCAGTCGTCGAAACTGATGACGGGGGGTGAGGGGGGCGCAATCGTCTCCCGGCACCGTGATGTTCTCGATGTGGCACGCAGCCTCTCCGACTGCGGACGACGGCCGGGGGAGTGGTTCTACTCGCACTACCTGCTCGGGGGGAACTACCGGATGACCGAATGGCAGGGGGCGGTGCTTCTCGCACAGCTGGAGCGGTTCCCCGAACAGCAGCGGAACAGGGCGCGCAACGCGGAGATGCTGAACCGTGAGCTCGCCTCGATTCCGGGCATCCACCCCCAGGGGCGCCTGGCCGGGTGCACGTCGCAGGGCAACTACTGCTATGTGGTGCGGGTGGAGGAGTCCGATTTCGGTCTTGACCGCGACACGCTGCGTGAGGCGTTGCTCGCGGAGGGCATCCCGCTGACGATGGCGTATCCGCCCCTCACCAGACTGGACGTCTTCTCCGACCCGGACGGGCTCTCGCCACGTGTCCGGTCGAAGCGGGGCATGTCGGATTTCCCGTCCCTCAGTCTTCCCGTCAGCGAGCGCATGGCCGACACCACTCTGTGGTTCACCACGTCGGTGCTCATGGGCACCGAGGACGATGCGCGGGACGTGGTTCGGGCCGTCAGGAAGGTCATGGAGCACCGCATGGAGATTCCGTCGCGTGGATGAGATGGGCGAGCCGTTCCCCATGGTCGAGGCCGCTCTCCGTGGGGTCCTCGAGGAGCTGGGGAGCGTCGCCCTCGTCGTCAACGACCCGCCCTGGTCCGGCCTCGCCGGCAGCCTCCCGCGCCCGGCCTCGGTGACACAGGCATGGAACATGGACATCGCCCACCTCGAGTCCGTCGCGGCCGGGGAACCAGAAGGCGACTTCGTGGTGGGTCTCGGCGGCGGGACGGCCATGGACACCGCGAAGTTCCTCGCATGGAAGTCCGGTCGTCCCCTCGTGCAGGTCCCCTCTATCACGTCGGTCGACGCCGGGTTCACCGATGCGGTCGGCGTGCGGGTGGACGGGAACGTCCGATACGTGGGCAAGGTGCGGCCCGAGCGTGTCATCCTCGACGTGGATCTCGTCCGCTCCGCCCCTCCCCACCTGAACCGTGCGGGCATCGGGGACATCCTCTCGTGCGCGGTCGGCCTGCATGACTGGCGTCTCGCCGCCGCCGGGGGAATCGGCCAACCGTGGAGCGAGCCGCTCGCGCTCCTCGGTGCGCGGTTGCTCGACGACCTCTCGTCCATGCGCGGGGAGATCGCCGCGGTGAGCCCCGACGGGGTGAGATTCCTCGCCGGGTCGTACCGGGCGATCGGGGCGGCATGCGCAGCCGCCGGGCACAGCCGGTTCGAGGAGGGGTCCGAGCACTTCTGGGCCTATGCGTACGAGTGGCTGACGGGCGCCCACCCCGTGCACGGTGAGATCATCTCGTTTGCAGTGGTGGTGATGTCCTGCATCCAGGGGAACGATCCAGGTCGATGGAGGGATCTCGTTGCTGACTGCGCCGTGCGGGCCCATCCGGACGACATCGGGATCTCCCGTGAGGACTTCGACAGGACGTTCTCCGAGCTGAAGAGCTACGTGCGGAGGCAGGAACTCGACCACAGCATCATCGACGAGGTTGACCTTGACCGCGGCGCGGTGGACGACGCATGGGAGTTCGTGTGTGCCATTCCCAGGCGGGGGGAGAAGTCGTGAGGTTCGCGCTCTCGGGATACGGCTGGGCGGCGGCCATGCATGCGGACGCGATTGCCCTCGCGGGACACGAGGTTGCCGGGGTGTCGGGGCCGAACGACTCGCGCCGTGACGCTTTCGCAGCTGCTCGCCGGATCCCGGTGTCCGCGCGCGAGGTCGCCGAGATGCTGCGTCTGGCGGAGCCCGACGTTCTGGTGGTGTGCAGCCCCAATTCGTGCCACCTCGGTGACGCACTCGCCGCCATCGATGCCGGTGTCCACGTGATGGTGGAGAAGCCCGTGACGGTGACCCTCGCGGAGTGCCACGAACTCGAGGCGCGCGCGAAGGACGGCGGCGTGACCGTGGGGGTGGGGCACATGTGGCGCCACCGCGACGAAGTGATCGCGTTTCGTGACCGGATTGCGGCCGGCGAGTTCGGCAGGGTGGTGCGGACCCACGGCTGGGGCGTGCACGCCGGTTGGGGACCTGCTGGATGGTTTGTCGACCCGGTTCTGGCCGGTGGCGGTGCGTTGATCGACATGGGCATTCATGCTATCGACACGGCGAGGTTCCTGCTGGGCGATCCTGAGCCGGTGCGGGTGCAGGCGAGCATCGGTCGGGGCGTGTTCAGTGACGTGGACGTCGATGACGACGGCGTCGTGATCATCGACTGGGACAACGGGGTGCGGAGCGTCATCGAGTTCGGGTGGTGGCAGCCGGTGCTGGGTGGACTGGAGGCGGACACCGAGGTGTTCGGGACGGCCGGCAACGGACGGATCTGGCCGGACTTCGCCGGGTTCGGGGCCGATTACCGGCACTGCAGCGTCGGGATGTACGAACGGCAGATTGCTGATTTCGTGGATGCCTGCCGGACGGGGCGTGAGCCACTGGCGTCACTCGCCGCGGGACGCACCGCTCTGGCCATTGTGCGCGCGGCGTACGACGCAGCGGGCTGAGAATCAGTCGCTGCGCGGCGTGCCATAGCGGTCGAGCCACGCCTCGAGGCCCCCGAACCGCACCATCCGGAACTCCTCGGCCGCCTCGAGGCCGTGCCGTTCCCCGGTGCGCCGCGACCCGGCGCGGACGAGCGGTTCCATGAGCGGGCGCACATCACCGGTCTCGAGCACCGTCTCAAGCAGCTTCACGTCGAACCCGCCGGTCGATGCCTGGAGCCTGAGCTGGTGGGCGTAGTTCGTCATCATGGTTGTGTGCGTGCAGGCGGCCTGCACCTTCCGGTCGAGGGTCGATGAGATGTCGACGACGTGGGTCGTCTCCCCGACCGCGCGTCCGAAGTACCACCTCTCGAAGCAGCCGTGCGGCTGCAGCCCCTCGTCCAGATGCTCGGGGTGGTGCTTGTCGAACTGGCTCGTCCAGAACGCCTCGTCCACGGCCCGGCCGATCATCTTGTGGTCCTCGTTGTCCTCGGCGAACCTGCCGTAGGGATCAAAGGTGACCAGGCTGTGCGGGCGGTGCATGCGGATCTGCCGGATGACCTGTTCGCGGAGGGCCACCTCGCTCGCGTCCCCGAGCGTGTCGGTGGGCCAGCCCAGCTCGACAACCTGGTCGACGCCGAGAATCGACATCGCGTCGTCGAACTCCTTCTTGTTGCGCGCGACTGTGGTGGCCTCGTCGACACCCCAGGAGTCCCACCGATCGTCGGTGGCGCGCACGACCACGACCCGCCATCCGCCGTCGGCCCACCGTGCGACTGTTCCGCCCAGGAAGAGAGTCGGGTCATCCGCGTGGGCGACCACCAACAACACCACCCGGTTGCGACCGCCCGTCAGGTCCACCACTTCGGCCATGGACCGACAGTAGTAAGTCCGCAGACCTAGACGAGCGGGCCGTGGGGCAGATGGGGCAGGACCAGCTCCGCAAAGCGCTCGGCCTCGTC
>RFZO01000177.1 GCA_009920715.1 Actinomycetota bacterium
ATGTTTCACGTGAAACATCCGAAGGTTTCGCAAACCTCCCCTGTTTCACGTGAAACAGTCTCAACCCTTGCTGGATATGGCCTTACGGCAAGGAAAGGCGGAAAACAGCCACCCCGGGGTACCCCTCCAGGGGGGTCAAACCGAGCTCATCCAGTAGTTGAGGGTTCCATCGAGAGGGGGTCGGGGAGGGGGGTTCGGACACCACAATCGTCCCTCCGTTTTTTTGGAGGGGCCTCGCCAGGCGCAGTGTGACCTCCGGGGGACCGAACCCCCTGCTGACCACCGCGGCGTATCTGCCGGCATGCTCCGGGCTGCGACCCAGGTCCTCCACATCAGCCGTGATGACCGTGACCCGGTCGTCCAGGCCCATCGCGATCACGCCCCTGCGCAGGGCGTCCATTCGGGTGGCCCGACGGTCCACCAGCACCAGGTCCAAATCGGCCCGCTCGGTGGCGATGACCAGGCCTGGCACCCCGGCCCCGGTGCCGATGTCGATCACCGGGCCGCTGCAGCCCTCCAGCGGGGCCAGGAACTGGCGGGCATGGGAGATGGTCTCGGACACAGAACGACGTCCCAGGGTTTACTGAAAACTAGGCGGAGGCCGGCTCCACGACCACGCGGCGCTTCGGGTCCTCGCCCTCGCTGCGGGTGGTCACGCCCTCGAACTCGATGAGGGTGTCGTGCACGATCTTGCGGTCGGCAGAGTTCATCGGCTCCAGACGGCGAGCGGAACCGGTGGCCTTCACTTCCTCGGCCACCTTCTCGGCGAAACGGCCAAGTGCGGCACGGCGGCGCTCGCGGTAGCCCGCGATGTCCACCCGCAGGCGGGTGTCCTGGTCGCCCAGACGGCGCTGGCTGGCCACCCGGGTGAGGTCCTGGATGGCAAGCAAGGTGCCGCCACCGGGGCCGACCAGCAGGCCGAGCTCGGTGCCGTCCACGCGCACCTCGATCTCCTCGCCCTCGCGGTTCACCGACACCTGGCCGGTGGTGCCGAAGGCCGACACCAGACCGTTCAGGAAGTCAGCGGCGGCGGCGCCGACCGCTGCGGGGTCAACGTCAACCTTCTCGCGGGGCGGGCGGGGCGCCTCGTCACGGGAGCGGGATTCGTTGCGGGGCTTGCGGTCGCGGTTCCCGTCACGGCCGTTACGGTCGCGGTTCCCGTCACGGCGCTCGCCGCGGTCGCTCCGCTCGCCACGCCCGTTGCGGTCACGCCGCTCGGTCTTGCCGCGCGGTGTGGTGGGCCGGACGCGGGCACGCACGCGTGCCTCGCCCCGGGTGCGCCCGAACAGACCCGGGCGGGGCTCCTCGACGATCTCGAACTCTGCATCATCCTCTGCCACGCCGAGCTGATCGAGGGCCAGGTTCTTGGCTTCTTCCAGGGTGTCCCCTGTGGTTTCTACCCATTCCATGGTGTTGTCCTTTGTGTGTCAGCGCGACCGGATCCGGCCGCGCACCGGTGGGTTGCCCAGGGCGCTATTTCTTGCGCTTGCTGGGCGGTGTGGGCCGTGCGGTCCGTCCACTGGGCGTGGGACGGTCCTTCGGCGCAGTCACCCTCTTGCTCTGAATCTTCGAGGGTGCTTGCGATTGTTCGTTCTTCTGCTTGCTCGGCTTGGCGGGCTCGTCGTCCTTCATCTCGCGGGCCTTCTTGCTGGCCTCCTGGGCCGCCTGTCCGAGGCCACCCTCGCCATAGAAACGCCGGGTGATGTACCACTGCTGGATGATGCGCACGATCGCCTGGACCAGGTAGTAGATGACCAGACCGGTCAGCAGGAACACCTGGAACACCGCGAATGCCACGGGAAGGTACTGCATCACCTTGGCCTGGCCGGCCGACATGGTGGGGCTGGTGGTGCGGCTGGCGACCATGCGCTGCTGCACGAAGAAGAGCCCGCACAGCACCACGATCAGGAACGCGTACGGCAGGCCCTTCACGAAGCTGCCCTGGATGGCCTCCAGTGGCGACGTGGCGAGGTCCAGCCCGAACGCCCGCATCTCGGTCTTGCCGAGGAGCGACTGGTACAGCTCGGAGGTCTCGGAGAGGTGCTTGGGAACAAAACCCTTGCCGGCGACGGGCACATTCGTGAGGCCATGGATGACCTGGAACATGATGATGAACACCGGCATCTGGGCCAAAAGGGGCAGGCAGGACGCCAACGGGTTGATCTTGTGCTCCTGGTAGAGCTTCATCATCTCTTCGTTCAGGCGCTGGCGGTCACCCCGGTACTGGTTCTGCAGGCGCCTCATCTCGGGCTGGAGCTGCTGCATCTCGAGCATTCCCTTGGTGCTCTTGATGGTCAGTGGGGTGATGAGCAGCATCACCGCCACGGCGACCAGACCGAGCGCGATCGCGTAGTTGTGGGTCCAGCTGTAGAAGGTGTCGACAAGCCAGGCAAAGGGTGTGAACACGGGGATTCCTTTCTAGCGACCGGGTCGGGGGTCGGGGACGGGGTCCACTCCGGACGGGCCGAAGGGACGACAACGGGAGAGCCTGCGCACTGTGAGCCACAGCCCGCGAGCGGCGCCGTGGGTTTCGATGGCCTCGTAGCCGTAGTGCGAACACGTGGGCCAGAAGCGGCAGGGGGAGGGGCGGCCCTCGCGGGCGGTTTGGTAGAAGCAGATTGCCCGCAGCATCAGGCGCTGGGCGGCGGTGTGCTCGGGTGCGGTGGCGAGGTCAGCGCACATCAGGCGGCTCCCTCCCGGGCAGCCTTGGTGAGCAGGGATTCGAGATCCTGACCGAGACGGGCAAAGGGTGTGCGGGAGGCCCGGGGGCTGGCACCGAAGACATACACCCCAGGCCGGAGAAGGGTTTCGTGGATTTTCACAAGTTCACGAAGTTGACGGCGCAGGCGGTTGCGGCTGACGGCCGAGCCGAAGGAACGCCCCAGCGCGTACCCCACGAGGGGCCGGTCATAGGTGGAATCGAGAACCATGGTGCAGGACAGGACACCAGAGCGCAGGTGCACGCCCTCAGCGCGGACGCGGGTGAAGACGGAGCGGCTCTGGATGCGGCCGATCAAGCGCTCAGGCGGTAGCGGCCCTTGGCCCGGCGGGACTTCAGGACGGCTCGGCCGGCGCGGGTGCTCATGCGGGCACGGAACCCGTGCTTGCGGGCCTTGCGTCGGTTGTTGGGCTGGAAGGTGCGCTTCATCGCGCCTCCTTGGGAAAAGCTCCGGGTGGGAGAGGACTATCTGGATGCCGGCTGCTCGCCAAGCGCGCGCAACAGACGAAGCACAAGGCTAGGCCACAGGACCCCCTGCCACCACCCATGAGAGCCGAAAGATTCGCCTTCTCGGGGCCGGGCCTGGAACCTGATTTCCAGTCCCCGCACGGCTTTTTGGGCATATCCACAACCCTGCTACGGTCACCCATCCCAGCGATTCACGTTGGGGCACCGTCCACAGCCTGTGGATAGTGCTGGGGACACGAGGGAGGCGGAGTCCAGTGAGCAACTACGAAGCAGTCTGGAATGCGACGGCGCAACTACTGAAGGCGCAGGTGTCCGAAGGCGTCTGGTACTCCACGTTCAACGACGTCGTGGCCATCGCCAGCGACGACGACGAGCTCGTCCTCAGCGTGCCGAACGCCCACGTCCGCGACCGCATCACCACCACCTTCCGCCCCCTGGTGATCGATGCGCTCGACGAGATCGGCGAGAGCGAGCGGCAACTGGTCATCGAGGTGTCCGACATCGCCCCGGACACCACGCTCGACCTGCCCGAACCGGCGCCAGTCGAGACACCCGAACCCACCAAAATCCCCAACAACGGCAAGGGTTCTGCGGTCGGTCTGAACCCTCGCTACACCTTCGACAACTTCGTGAAGGGTGCCTCCAACCAGTTCGCTCTCGCCGCCGCGCTGCGCGTGGCCGAGACACCCGGCCGCTCGTACAACCCGCTCTTCATCTACGGCTCGGCCGGTCTCGGCAAGACCCACCTGCTGCAGGCGATCGGTTGGTACGTGCACGCGCACTACGCGCACTACGAGGTTCGCTACGTCTCCACCGAGACATTCCTCAACGAGTACGTCGACGCCATCCGCACCAACACCACTGCCGCCTTCAAGCGCCGCTACCGCGACGTCGACGTCCTGCTGATCGACGACATCCAGTTCATCGAGGGCAAAGAGGGTCTCCAGGAGGAGTTTTTCCACACCTTCAACAGCCTCCACGGGGCGAACAAGCAGATCGTCATCTCCTCGGACCGCACCCCGGATGCCATCCCCACCCTCGAGGACAGGCTC
>RFZO01000178.1 GCA_009920715.1 Actinomycetota bacterium
GGGTCGTGAATTGGGGACCGTCGAGATGTCCAGGCCCAGGTCCTGCAGGTGTCGCAGGGCGGATGTGGTGAGCCCGTCCCCGCAGCACTTGTCGCGGGGGAAGGTCGCCTTGTCGATCACGGTGACATCGGCTCCCGCACGCCGCAGACCCAGTGCGCACGCCGTTCCCGCGGGTCCCGCACCGACGACCAGAACCCGTGTGCTCATGGCGGAAAGGCTACGGGTGGCCCGGCTAGGAGTACCGGGGCACTGGTTCGTAACATTGGGCACGCGGCACCAACGGGTGCCCCGAACCTCCTAGGAGAAACCATGTCGAAGATGTGTGAAGGTCGCGTAGCGGTGGTCACGGGTGCCGGTCGCGGCATCGGCCGCGAGCACGCGCTCAGCCTTGCCAGCCAGGGTGCCAAGGTCGTCGTGAACGACCTGGGCGGCAACGTCGACGGCTCGGGCGGCGACCTCTCGCCGGCCCAGCAGGTCGTCAACGAGATCAAGGGCATGGGTGGCGAGGCCGTCGCGAACGGTGACGACATCTCCAGCTGGGAGGGTGCACAGCGCCTCATCAACACCGCCGTCGAGACCTTCGGCGACATCAACATCGTGGTGAACAACGCGGGCATCCTCCGCGACCGCATGCTGACCAACATGACCGAGGAAGAGTGGGACGCAGTCATCAAGGTGCACCTGAAGGGCACCTTCGGTCCGTCGCGCTGGGCCGCGGCGTACTGGCGCGAGCAGTCGAAGGCCGGCAAGGAGGTCTACGGCCGCATCATCAACACCACGTCGGTGTCCGGCATCTACGGCAACGTCGGCCAGACCAACTACGGCGCGGCGAAGGCCGGCATCGCCTCCTTCACGATCATCGCGGCACTCGAGCTCGCGCGTCTCGGTGTCACCGTGAACGCTGTCGCCCCCGTCGCGCTCACCCGCATGACGGAGGGTCTGGGCGCCGCACCCGAGACCGACGAGGAGCGCGAGATGCGCTCGCCGCGCTGGATCGCCCCGATCGTCACCTGGCTCGCCGGCAGCGAGGCCGGTCACGTGACCGGCCGCGTCTTCGAGGCGTCGGGCCAGACGCTCGCGATCGCCGAGGGCTGGCACCGCGGTCCGTCGACCTCGCCGATCGACGACCCGACCAAGCTCGGTCCGGTCGTGGCTGACCTGCTGAAGGGCGCGCGCGCCAACGCCGGCATGGACGGCAAGGACGGCAGCTGGCCGCAGAGCACGCTGGCCAAGTAACCCGGCGCACGAACAACCAACCGAAACAGGGGGCAACAACATGGCACTCAACCCAGGGGCAGTCGGCAGCGTCGGCGAGCCGTACCAGATCTCGTGGACGTCGAAGGACTCGCTGCTGTATGCGGTGAGCCTGAACGTCAGTTCCGACCAGCTCGAGTACGTCACGGAGAACTCCACCGGCGTGAAGCAGAAGGCACTGCCGACCATGCCGGTGGTGCTCGGTTCGGGCCAGGGCGGTCCCGCCTCGAACCCGATGCGGAACGTGGGCGAATTCAACTTCGCCAACCTGGTGCACGCGTCGCAGGCGATCACCCTGCACCAGCCGCTTCCGGTGGAGGGCTCGGCGACGGTGCAGAGCAAGGTCGTGGCGATGTACGACAAGGTGAAGGCCGCCGTCATCGTGACGGAGGCCGAGGCGAAGGATGCCGCGGGCAAGCCGCTGTACTCCACGCGTTCCTCGGTGTTCATCCGGGACGCGGGCGGGTTCGGCGGCGAGCGCGGCCCGAGCGGTGCGGTCAACGAGCCGCCGGCCAAGGCGCCCGACCACGAGGTCATGTTCCAGACGTCGCCCGACCAGGCGTTGCTGTACCGGCTGAACGGTGACCGCAACCCGCTGCACTCCGACCCGAACCACCCGGCCGTGGCTGCCGGCGTGTTCCCGCGGCCGATCCTGCACGGGCTCTGCACCTACGGGTTCACGGGGCGCGCCCTGTTGAACTCGCTGTGCGGCGGCGATGCCGACCGGTTCAAGCACATCGAGGGCCGTTTCGCGTCGCCGGTGTTCCCCGGTGACGCACTGACGATCAAGATGTGGAACAGCGGTGCCGGGGAGGCACTCTTCGAGACCTGGGTGGGGGACCGCAAGGTCATCGACCAGGGCCTCGTGCGCTTCGCCTGACCCCATCCGCACCTCACGTCTCACGGGCCGCCCTTCGGGGCGGCCCGTTGTCGTTGTCCGCCCTTCGGTGGGGGCGTTGCCATTGTGCGCCGTTCGGGGCGGCTCAGGCACCCAGTGGCAACGCGAAAGCCTTGCCCGGCAGGGGTTTGTGAAATCTGACAATTCCTAGTGGATTAGTCGGGAATTACGCTATGGTTCCCGCCCATGACCACCAGCACCTGGGCACCGGAAGAGTTTTCCGCCCGTCTCGGGGAGATCGCCGAGTTGTCGGCCGAGATGGAATCTGCCCACCCCGGCGAGATCATCAGCCGGGTCGCGGGGCTCGTCGATGGCCCGGCCGTGGTGACGTGCAGCTTCGAGGATGCAGTCCTTGCTCATGCGGCCGCGACCGCGGTGCCGGGGATCGACATCGTCATGATCGACACCCAGTACCTCTTCGCCGAGACGCACTGGTTCGCCGGCGAGATCCAACGTGCCACGGGAATGAGCCTGCGCGTCGTGCGCCCGCTCACGGTGCAGCCTGACAACCTCTGGCAGACCGACACCGAGGCGTGCTGCCGGGTGCGCAAGGTGGAACCGCTCAATGCACTGCTGAAGGGTGCAGCCGTCTGGTTCACCGGCGTGCGCCGTGTCGACGGACCCACACGGGCGAGTGCCCCGATCGTCTCGCTCGACAGTGTGCGCAACGTGCTGAAGGTGAACCCGCTCGCGACGTTCACCGACGAGGACATCGCCACGTACGAGTTGCTCCACGGCCTGCCCCGCAACCCGCTGAGCGAGAGGGGCTACCCGTCCATCGGTTGCTGGCCGTGCACTCGTCCGGTCGCGCCGGGAGAGGACAAGCGGGCCGGACGGTGGTCGGGCCAGGCCAAGACCGAGTGCGGACTGCACACCTAGAAGGCGCATCGAGCAATGAACCCGAAGATCAATGAACCCCGCGAATCAAGGAACAAAGTGAGGAAACGACCATGACGATGTTCGCCGACGACGTGCACGACCTCATCTCCTCGAGGTCGCATCTCGACCGTCTCGAGTCCGAGGCCATCACGATCATCAGGGAAGTGACCGCAGGTGTCGACTCGCCCGTGCTGCTGTTCTCGGGCGGGAAGGATTCGGCAGTGCTGCTGTGGCTTGCGCTGAAGGCATTCCGTCCGGCACGCGTGCCGTTCCCCGTGATGCACGTCGACACGGGGCACAACTTCCCCGAGGTCATCGAGTACCGCGACGCTCTCGTCGCCGAGCACGGACTCGACCTCGTGGTCGCATCGGTGCAGAGGAGCATCGACGAGGGCCGCATCCCCGACCCGGGCCCCACCGGCAGCCGCAACCGCCAGCAGGCCGTGACCTTGCTCGACGCAATCCGCGAGCACAAGTTCGACGCGGCGTTCGGCGGCGGTCGCCGTGACGAGGACAAGGCACGGGCAAAGGAGCGGATCCTCTCGTTCCGCGACAGGCGCGGGGCGTGGGAGCCTCGCGCGCAGCGCCCCGAGCCGTGGAACGTGCTGAACCCGCGGATCAACAAGGGCGAGCATCTCCGGGCGTTCCCCCTGTCGAACTGGACGGAACTCGACGTGTGGGAATACGTGGCCCGCGAGCAGATCCCGCTGCCGTCCATCTACTTCGCCCACCGTCGCGAGGTCGTCCGCCGCGACGGGATGCTCCTTGCCATCGGCGGGCCCGTCGTGCCCGAGGCGGGCGAGAGCGTCTCCGTGGAGACCGTCCGTTACCGCACGGTCGGCGACATGAGCTGCACGGGTGCCGTGCCGTCCACCGCCGCCACGCACGGCGAGATCATCGACGAGGTCGCCGCCGCGCGCATCACCGAGCGCGGGGCCACCCGGGCCGACGACCAGTTCTCTGAGTCGGCGATGGAGGACCGCAAGCGCGAGGGGTACTTCTGATGGTCGCGACGCTCTCGAACACCCAGGTGCGCATCGCCACGATCGGCTCCGTCGACGACGGGAAGAGCACGCTCATCGGCCGTCTCCTCCACGACTCGAAGGGCATTTTCGAGGACCAGCTCTCGGCCATCGGCCGGGCAAGCAAGAAGTACGGCGACGGCACGTTCAACCTCGCGCTGCTCACCGACGGCCTGCGGGC
>RFZO01000179.1 GCA_009920715.1 Actinomycetota bacterium
CGCACCTGGCTGTCGACGTGCGACTTCGGGTGGGACAAACGCACCGCACCGAGCACGTCGTCACCCGAGAGCACGGGAACCGCCACGAACACGAGTGTCTCGCCGAGCGTCCGTGACTCTCTCTCGCCCGTGGCCGGTTGTCCCCCGAGCGCATCGGCGATCTCAGGCCTGTTCGCGAAGCTCTCCCCCACCACGACCGCGGGGTCGTTCGAGGAGATGGCGCGGCCTGCGGAGTTGGTGACCACCACCCTCGCGTCGCTCACGGCGTCGTAGGCGTCGACGTAGGGCTCGAGTGACGGCAGGACCGCACCCTCGGAGGTTGCCAGCGTCTCCTTCGCGTGTCCCGCCAGGATGAAGGCGTCCCTCTCCAGCTCGGTCACGAGGCGGTCCCGTTCGGCGCGCGAGACGAACGAGGCCATCGGCGCGCTGAAGACGGTGAGGATGAGGAGAGCGACGCCGAGGAACCCCGCGAACAGGCGCAACCTCATGAGGGGAGCTCCACGAACTTGAATCCCACCCCGCGGACAGCCTGCACCCAGTCCGGGTGGCCCAGTTTCTTGCGCACCGAGGCGACGTGGGCGTCGAGTGTCTTCGTGGTGCCGTACCAGTTCACGTCCCAGACGTGCTCGAGGATGTCGTTGCGCCGGAACACCACGCCCGGTTCTGCCGCGAGATACGCAAGAAGGTCGAACTCCTTCGCGGTGAGCACGACCTCGGCGCCGTCGAGCAGCACGGTTCGGGTGCGCTCGTCGATGACCAGACGTCCGGATGCGGCCGGAACAGGCCCGCCATCTGCGCCCGGTACGGGCACACCGCGGCGCACCACTGCCCTGATCCGCGCGAGAAGCTCCCGCTGACTGAACGGCTTGACCACGTAGTCGTCGGCGCCGAGCTCCAGCCCGAGCACCCGGTCCAGTTCGTCGCCGCGGGCGCTGACGATGATGATCGGCACGGCGGACCGCTCGCGCAACTGTCTCGCGACGTCCAGCCCGTCCATGTCGGGCAGCCCGAGATCCAGCAGCACGACATCGGGGACAGCAAGGGACAGTGCGTCAACCGCCGCGACCCCGGTGGTCACGTGGGCCACCTCCATCCCAGCTGAGGCCAGCGAAGCGGTGACGGACTCGGCAATCGACCTGTCATCCTCGACGAGAAGCACCAGCATCCGACCATTGTTGCCGCCACGACACCCCGCCATGTCCCTTCACCCGCGGACTGACTGCGATTTGGGTGAATCTTGGATAATCCGCGCTCCTCCCTTGGATCCCGGTTCCCTACGGTGACCGGGACAAGTCCGCAAAGGAGCTCCCCATGAGATTCGGAATCACAAGTGCACTCTCGGCAGCCGGGGTCGTGGCGGCCGGCGTTGCCGCCTTCACGCTGAATTCGGCCGTGCTCTCCAGCCCGGGTGCCGGGGTGTCGGACGACGCGGCGCGCGCTGCCGCACTCGGTGCGGTCGCATCCACCGTCCCTGGCGACGTGACGGCTCCTGCGGGGAATGTCTCCGTCGCGAGCCCCGGCAGCCCCGTGACCGCGAACTCCACTGCCATCTCCGGCACGGTCACCAGCTACCAGGTCGGCACGTCCGGCACCGTCGTCATCGACTCGAGCAACGGCACCATCCGGGTCACTGATGTCGTGCCTGCCGCGGGATGGACATCGGAACCGGCCCGCACCGCACCGGACGGCACCGTCAAGGTCCACTTCGTCAGGGGAAGCGAGCGGGTCGAGTTGTTCGCCTCCCTCAGCGGGGGCAAGATCACCGTGTCAGTGGTGAACGAGACCCCCGTCAACCCCTCACAATCGGCGACCCCCAGCCCCGGCCAGGGCGGCACCCCGTCTGCCGGCAACGGGACCCGTCCGACTGTCCCGCGGGCGGGCAGTGACGACGATGACGACCATGACGAAGACCACGAGGACGAAGACGAAGATCATGGAGACGACCACGATGACCACGAGGACGAGGACGACGACTGACTCGTCACCGCCCACGCAATGATGGCCCCGCCACTCGCCCCTGGCCGCAACGGCCAGTACGACACACCCACAGAGAGAAAGACAGAAGATGCAACAACTAGCGATTGACACCGTCGGGGGCATCCCCGCCCACCCGCTCCTTGTCCACATCCCGGTGCTGATGATTCCGTTGGCCCTCGCGCTCGCACTCCTCGCGTTCTACCGACCGGCCCGCACTGCCGCACTGTGGGGCGCCGCCGGCTCGGCGATCGTCGGGCTCATCGGGTGCTTCCTCGCGAGCGGGTCGGGCGAGGCACTCCAGGGTGCGGTGGAGAAGAGCGCACTGCTGCGCGCCCACACCGAGGCGGGCGACCAGGTCGCCGCGTTCGTCGCCCCGTTCCTCGTGGTTCTGCTCGTCGCGCTCGTGATCGAGCTGTCGCGCAACGATGCCCTGCCCTTCGTGGGCTCCCTGGCGTTCGCGAAGAATGCCTCTGCGGCCTTCTTCACCTCGGTGATGGCACTCTGCATTGTGTTCGGGACGGTCGCGTCGTGGAAGACGTACGAGGCCGGGCATTCCGGCGCCAAGTCGGCCTGGAACGACGTGGACGTCTCCAAGGTGGGCGAGCACAACGACCGGGGTGACGGCGACGACTAGGCGTGCCGTCCACGTTGTAGGCCAGGTAGGGATCGAACCTACGACCAAGGGATTATGAGTCCCCTGCTCTAACCACTGAGCTACTGGCCCGTGGTGAAACGGGTGATGGCTCCGGGGGTGGGGCTCGAACCCACGACCCACGGATTAACAGTCCGTTGCTCTGCCAACTGAGCTACCCCGGAATGGGCCGAAGGGCAGGCTACCAGCGGACTCCCGAACCGCCCACATCGGTGCGGGTCAGTCGCCGTCGAGGAAACTGCGGAGGCGCTGGCTGTTGTTCGGGTGGCGCATGCGGGCGAGCGTCTTTTGCTCGATCTGGCGGATGCGTTCGCGCGTGACGCCCTCCTGCTTCGCGACCTCGTCGAGGGTCTGGGGCTCCCCCGAACTGATGCCGAACCGCTTGTCGAGGATGCGGCGGTCCCTCTCGGGGAGATTGTGCAGCTCGCTCGCGATGGCCTCGATCAGATGCTTGCGCTGCGTGATGTCGACCGGCGAGTCGGGATCGTTCTTGTCGAACACCTTCTCGGCCCACGTGGACGAGTCCTCGTCGGAACTGATGGGTTCGTCGAGGCTGATGGAGACCGACGCGATCTGCCGGAGCTCCTCGATCTTCTCCACGGACAGCAGCGTGCGCTCGGACAGTTCCTCGATGGTGGGTTCGCGCTCCAGCTCCATGGTGAGGTCGCGGTCCGCCTTGGTCATGCGGTTGATGAGCTCGACCACATGGCTCGGCACCCTGATGGTGCGGCCTTGGTCGGCCATCGCGCGCATCATGAGGCCGATGTTGCCCTCCTGGATGAGATCAGCGAGCGGGAGTTCGCGGCCGTCGTAGCGGCGGGCAATGGAGACGACGAGCCGGAGATTCGCCTTGACGAGATGCTCGAGCGCCTCGTCGCCGGCACGGATGACACCACGGAGCTCGCGGAGCTCGGCGCCACCCACACGACTGCCGGCATCCAGTTTCCGGCGCGCCTCCTGCATGTCCCTGATGTTTTTTTATCGACATGTTAAATAGTGATGTGCTAACGGGGCTGTAAATGATTGAGGTCGGTTGTCAAGTGTAAGCGATGATCTAAAAAGCTTACAATTATACTATTGGTTTACGATTAAAAATCATTCGCTTATTTCAAAAAAATCCGACGATTCGTCAAAATTTATTGAAACTGGTTCTTTTTTTATTGCACTTTTTAAAATGTCAAGCAAATCCTCTTGCCGCTCTTTTGAAAGAGTTTTATACAATAATTTAACATCTTTGCCATTTTCTAATGCTTTTAATAAATCTGATCTATCAGTTTCGGCTTGCGTTAAATCTATATGGTTTTTATCATTAATTATGAAATAATCTACTGGGTTAATTTCGCCATCTTCCGAGCTGTCATTTGCAGACATTAAAATTGCTTCAAGGGATATGCTTCTGCCCCCGATCTGATCGGGGTGGTACTTCCAGCGAGAGCGTCGCATGTAGTTAACAAGTCTGCCGTATACTATATTTTTTTCGGCCTGCTCTAAAGCTTTTTCTGGATTTGCTAATTTTTTTTGAATTTGTTTAGCTCTTTTTTCTGGATCTTTAATTGTAGAATCCATCGCTTTGACTGGATCAAAGCCATTTTTTAAGGCCAT
>RFZO01000180.1 GCA_009920715.1 Actinomycetota bacterium
CCCCCGCCACGACAGCCTCGCGCAGCTCGGTGAGGGACTTGTTGTTGCCGTGCACCGTGCACCGTGATGCCGGCACCCCGGCCGAGAGGACCGCATGAAGTTCGCCCCCGGTGGCGACATCGAGCAGCAGACCCTCCTCGTGGGTGAGGCGGGCCATCGCCCCGCACAGGAACGCCTTCGTGGCGTAGACCACGCGGTCCGCGCCGAACTCCCGCACGGCCCGCCGGCAGTTGTCGCGCAGGTGCTGCTCGTCGTAGACGTACAGCGGCGTGCCGAACTCCGCGGCCAGCGCCGGGACGGGGACCCCGCCGATCGACAACGTGCCGTCGGCGGTGACCGATGCGGAGCCGGGCAGGAGGGAACGCGCGATGGCGGTCACATCTGCTCCGGAGCTTCGATGCCGAGCAGTTCCAGACCCTGCGCCAGCACCCGGGCGGTGGTGTCGCACAGGAAGAGGCGCGACGTGCGCACCGCATCGTCCTCCGCCTTCAGCACCGGGCAGTGCTCGTAGAAGGAGGTGAAGTCTGACGCGAGGTCGTAGAGATAGGTGCACAGCTTGTGCGGGCTGTAGCCGTCGAGCGCCTCCCACACGGCCGCGTCGAAGCGCAGCAGACGGACGGCGAGCGTGCGCTCCCGTGGGTCGCCCAGGTGCGGTACCGCGGTGCGCACATCGGAACGGTCGATCCCCGCGCGGCGGAAGATGCTGCAGATGCGGGCATGCGCGTACTGGAGGTAGGGCGCGGTGTTCCCGTCGAAGGAGAGCATGCGGTCCCAGTCGAAGATGTAGTCCTTGATGCGGTCGCCGCTGAGATCGGCGTATTTCACCGCGCCGATGCCCACCATCCCGGCGACCCGCGCCCGTTCTTCCTCCGGCATCCCGGGGTTCTTCTCCGCGATGGCCGCGGCCGCCCGCTCCACGGCCTCGTCAAGGAGCGCGATCAGCTTGATGGACTCGCCGCTTCGGCTCTTCAGCATCTTGCGGTCCGACCCGAGGACGCTCCCGAACGCGATGTGGTGGAACTCCACGTCCGCATCGATCCATCCCGCCATGCGCGCCACAGCATCGACCATCTGCAGGTGCTGGGCCTGCGGCGCGCCCACGACGTAGAGCATCGAGGTGACGCCCCTGCGCTCGACACGGTCGATGACGGTGGCGAGGTCAGTGGCCGCGTAGCCGTATCCCCCGTCGCCCTTGCGCACGATCATCGGGAGGGGCTCGTTGTCGCGGTTGGTGAAACCGGCCGGGAAGACGACATCGGCACCGTCGTCGGTCTGCAGGAGCCCGGCGGAGCGAAGGCGTTCGACGACACCGTCGAGCATGTCGTTGTACGCGCTCTCGCCCATGAGGTCGTCGTCGGTGAGCAGCACGCCGAGCCGTCGGTAGATCTCGTTGAAGTACACGGTGCTGAGCGACACGAAGATGCGCCACAGCCTGAGTGTCTCGGCATCACCGCCCTGGAGCGCGACCACGCGCTCGCGCGACCGTGTCTTGAACTCCTCGGACGCGTCGAACTTGCGGCGCGCCTCCTTGTAGAACCCGTCGAGGTCGCCCACCCCCAGCTCGCCCGCGGCGCGGTCCTCGCCCACATCGAGCAGATGCTCGATGAGCATCCCGAACTGGGTCCCCCAGTCGCCGATGTGGTTCTCGCGGAGCACGGTGTGCCCGGCGAACTGCACCAGCCTCACGACCGAATCGCCGATCACGGTGCTGCGCAGGTGCCCCACGTGCATCTCCTTGGCCACGTTGGGCGCGGAGTAGTCCACCACGACGCTCCGGGGCTGCGCGGCGGCGCGCACACCGAGTCGCGGGTCGACCGACATCCGCGCGAGCTCTGTCTCGATGAACGGATCGGCGAAGACGAGGTTGATGAAACCGGGGCCGGCGATCTCCGTGGAGGCGAGGATGTCGGAGAGGTCCCCCGCGGCATCGAGCACCTTCTGGGCAACGTCACGCGGGCTCCCGCCCACCGTCTTCGCCAGTCCGAGCGCCCCGTTCGCCTGCGCGTCCGCGCGGTCGCTGGGACGCACGACGGCATCCGCGGGCCCGCCCGCCACCGCGGCGAACGCAGGTGCGAGGCGCGAGGCGACTGTGAGGAAGGGATCAGCCATGGGAGCCCCATTCTGCCCTCCGCGCGCCGCACCGAAGCGTTCCTTTCGGCGGCAGGTAACCTGTCGTCACGCGTGTCGATCGCTCGTCATGCTCACGTAGCTCAGCGGATAGAGCACTTGCCTCCGGAGCAAGGGGTCGCAGGTTCAAGTCCTGCCGTGAGCGCCATTCGCCCCGGGCTGCCCCTCCCGGCGTCGGCTCAGGACGTGAAGCCGGTCAACCCCACGAAGGCGCGTGCGTGCTCGATCTCGCCCATGTGGCGCAGCCCGTGCTGGTACAGCCAGCACTCGACGCCGTCGAGGACGGTGAGTCCCGCCTCCCCCGCCACGCGGGCCGAGTAGGTGTTCGCGACCTGCGGCCCGAACGGACGGGTGAGCAGCACCCGGTCGAGTTCGGCCGGGTCCAGGGTGGCAAGCCACTTCTCGGTTCGCCCGAACACGAGGTTCATGTACTCGTTGAACGCGTCCTTGTCGCCGATCTGCTGCAGGTGCATCTCGCCGGGGGTCCTGTGCTTCCCGTGGTCCGGAATCGAGGGCGCAATCCGCTGCATCCATTCGTCGTTCGCGATGAACATCTCGCCGGACAGCATCATGAAGGACGCATCGTGCATGTTCACGTAGTGGAACAGCGAGAACGCGATGGGCATCACATTCTCCCCGAGATGGTGGTTGATCTGCTCCAGCGAGGTCGTCTCCATGCACTCCTCGTACAGCGAGAACAGGGCGCGGAAGCGCCTGCGGAGGGAGTCAAGGATGAGTTCGTTGGACATGTGGCCGCCTTTCCTCCGGTCCGCGGGCGGACCGGGCATCACTGTTGTCTACTCGCATTCCTCGCGTCGGTCACGAGTGCATTGAATTTTTCCGTCTCGAGGAACACGAACACGGCCTCTGCCTCGGCCGTGACTGTGCCGTCGTGGGTGATGGCACCACGGACCAGCATCTTCCTTTCGTGCAGTTCCTCGATGCGGGCCTCCACCTTCAGTTCCACGTTCACGGGGGTCGGCCTGCGGTACCGCACGTCAAGCGAGCCCGTCACGCAGTTGCGGTCGGTCAGGTGACGCGCCCGGCCGAGAGCCTCGTCCAGCAATGCCGCCACGAAACCACCGTGCACGCACGCGGGCGGGCCCTGGAACGCCTCGTTGAACGTCACGGTGCTCACGACCCTGTCTCCGAGGTACTCGCTGGTCATCGGCGGTGCCAACGGATTCATCACCCCGGAGAGCGGGCTGCGGGTGTGGCGCAGGAGAGATTCCTGGCGCACCCCCAGCGTGCCGGCGGCCTCGAGATCCGCCGCCAGCGACTCGGCCGCGTCCGCAAGCGACGCATCGCGGTGCTCCGGATGGATGTGGTGCATCGCCCGGATGGCCCGGCGCAGCGCCTCGACCGTGCGCGACATCGCCCCCGACGGCGGGGTGTGGGGATGGACGGGGCGCCGCTCCTCGGACATGAACGTCAGGCGAGCGCGGCCTTGACCAGGTTCGCAACGACCGACCCGTCCGCCGATGCGCCGACGCGCGCACGCACCGCCTTCACCACCGTGCCCATTGCCTTCGGCCCGCTGTTCCCGGCGGCCGCAGCGGCCGCGATCTCCTCTGCAACGATCGCCGCGATCTCGGCCTCCGACATGGCGGCCGGCAGGTAGCGCTCGAGCACCGCCAGCTCAGCCCTCTCCTTCGCCGCCGCGTCGGTCCGCCCCGCGCCCGCGTAGATCTCGGCAGCCTCGGACCTCTTCTTCGCCTCGGCCTGCAGCACCGCCACCACCTGGTCGTCGGACAGTTCGACGGCCTCGTCGCCGGCCACCTCGGCATTCGTCACCGCGGCAAGCGCCATCCGGAGGGTGCCGCGGACGGTCTCGTCTCCGGCCTTCATCGCGGCCGTGAGATCGGACTTCAGGGTCTCCTTGAGTGTTGTCACCCCTTCATCATGGCCCGAGATGCCCGCCGTGGCGTGTCCCCGGAGGGCGGGACTGAACTACATTCAGTCGGGACAACCCCAGGAGGACATCCATGAACCCAGCGAGACACCGCCGACCGCTTGTCGCCCTTGCCGCCGCGCTCGTCGCCGCGTCGGTGATGGTCGGCACGAACGCCGGCGC